>JACREZ010000034.1 GCA_016212665.1 Ignavibacteriota bacterium | reverse complement strand
TGCACTTGTCCCGGAACAGTTTGCACTTGTCCCGGAACAGTTTGCACTTGTCCCGGAACAGTTTGCACTTGTCCCGGAACAGTTTGCACTTGTCCCGGAACGGTTTGCACTTGTCTCGGAACGGTTTGTACTTATGCAGGAACAGTTTGCACCGCGCGGGAACGGTTTGCACTTGTCCCGGAACAGTTTGCACTTGCACGGAAAGGTTTGCACACAAGACGGAACTGTTTGTATCGGTTCTGTTCCTATCGAAACGTATGCAAAGAGTATCATAAAAAAGAACATGATGAAAAGAAAATACAATGAAGTTCTCGGTACTCAGTACCGGGTACTCAACACACAGTAGTAAGTGTCTAAAATCTAAAATCAACATCTTAATTCATTTATCAAACATTAATAACAGAAAGAATAATTTATGGGTAATTTTTTGCCTCGAGCCGAATCATTGTTTTTGCAGTGGTTGGAAAATTTTATCACAAAGATTGCTACCTATGCAGCGACATTCGGTCTCTCCGGTAGTCAGGTGGACCAATTTACAACCGACAGGGATTCGGTAAAAAGTAATTTGGCTGACGTTGATAGTCTCAAGAAAACATTACAGTCGAAAGTAAAAACAAAAGACGAGGTCGTTGCCACGGCGCGTAAGCACGCATTAGACCTTGCTGTCATTCTCAAACGTCATACTTCGTACACGGAAGCGATAGGCGAGGATTTAGGAATCGTTGCGCCCGATGATTCAGGGCAAGGTTCGCTCGATACGGCAAAGCCGCGATTCTGGGCGACGGTTCTTGTCGAGATGGTGCTGTTGGATTGGCTGAAGGAAAAATCCGACGGTCAGGTGTTCTACTCGAAGCGCGGAACCGAAACCGAGTATAAAAAACTGGATAGGGATTTCCGCTCGCCGATGGAGGACAAGAGACCGAATCTTGTCCCCGGCGTGCCTGAAACGCGTTGGTACAAAAGCCGCTTCCTGAAAGATGACAAAGAAGTAGGATTGTGGTCGGATGAAGTATCTGTTATCGTGAACATCTGAGATTGAGAGATAACGGACGAGAGCGGCGGGGATGTATGTGGTTAGGGCTCTGCGCGGCGATGCTGTGTCGGGGGTCTTGTGGATCCACGGTTCACTGCCGGGCAAAACCCGCCGCTCTCTCGTCTGTGTGGAACAACAATAAGTATAAGGTAAAGTAACTTTTTTTAATTCATTATTTATTCATTAGTTATAGGAGTAATCCAATGGAAGCACCTAAATACGATGGTCATGAAGACCATGCTATCACACTCGACGCCGCGACGAGTTTTACACGTAACTTTCGCGCACAACCGAAAGCTCCAACTGTCAATGGTGGATATTTCAGCAAAGATGGTATCAATAAAATACTCGAGCAAGATGGTTGTATCGGCATACGGATGTATTATGGACTTAATAATGACGGTGAATCATGTCTCGTCCTTGTTGGTGTAGATACGACCGGTGAAGATCTCTATAACGGATCGTTGGCAGAGATATTTTTTCCCTGCCCTCCGTATTGTCCACAAACCAGTCCCTTAAAAGGTTAAGGATAGTTCTTTGCTCATCATGAAACTTCGTTTGTCTGCGGCAGAAACGGGAACACCATTCTTTCTGCCCAGGCAAACGATGATGCTATGTTGACAGTATGTGTACATCGAATAGTGGTACATCGTTGTTTTGTTCTTGTGAAAAGATTATGCAATTTCCAGTTGATCATTGTACCCTCTTGGAAAGACCATGAATATTTATATAACACTTGCTTTTACCGGAATTGCTCTCATCGGGTTTATTGTGGTTTATGGAGCAATCAAGTATCGGACATTCAGGAAGGATGTGAAGTTTTTGTACTGGTATTTCGTCTATGATTTCGCGACTTCCATAGGAAGCGTATTGCTTGCTTATCAGCAAACAAACAATCATTGGATTGCACAACTTCAAATACCGGTTTTTTATAGTTGGTTTGTTCTTGTATTGGCGGGCTGGATACGCAATGCCGGATACAGCAAATCCATGAAGTACTCCATTCTCCCTCTTCTGGTGATGTGGGGAATTGTCTCTCTCGTCAATCCGGATGTATGGATTACGTATGATATTATTTCCTTTCCGATTGCGTTCATTTTCATAATCGTTTTTGCTCTGCTTGTAATTTTTGAGACGATGAAGGATAGTACGACTCTGCTGCTAGTACAACCGGAGTTTTGGATTAGTACAGGATTAATTCTTTATTCCATCTGTACGTTAACATCATTATTGTTTGCAAGACAATTACTTCTTGTTTCTGTTGATACACTGATGTTGGTATGGATGATACGTAACGTTATCTCTATCATTGCCTATTTGAGTTTTACAATAGGACTGTTCCGGGGAAGGGATTCAAACTACGGCTCACCGCCGAAAAAGACTGATGGAACATAAGGAACGCTATATGGCATTCATAGGTGAAGAAAATCATGCAATCAATCTTGATGATGCAGAACGATTGACGGCAAATTTCCGCGATAGCGGAGTGAAACCCGATATCAAAGGCGGGTTCTTCGGTCGCAAGGCAATTGAAGAAATTTTGGCTCAACAAGATTGTGTCGGCATTCGTGTATATTTCGCACAACAAGATGACGGAAGTCCAACATTCGTTCTTGTCGGCGCTGATGCCAATGAGAACGACATGGAGAACGGACTTCTCGCTGAAGAGGGCAGACCTTGTCCTCCCTATTGCGGGACCCCAAGCCGATTAAATAGCTGAGATAACCTTGCAACTGTACACTGTTCACTTCCTTTCAGAAATCCTTATTGCTGCCGTTGGAGCAATTCGGTTCCATCGGGTCCGGAAAGAGTTGAGGGTTATGGCTCTCTACATGGTTGTAGATTTTTTCGCAAGTCTCATTCAATGGATTCTTGCAGAGTATAAACTTAACAATCTCTGGACAATGCATTATTATCTTCCGTTGCAATATGGATTTACTGTCTGGGTGCTTTCGAGCTGGCTACGTACGACGGAACAACGTGTCGCGCGATATTCCATTCCAGTTTTTACCAGCATCTGGCTGATTGTATTTGTTACAATTGAAGAAGTGACACGGCTCAGCGTGGTGAATAAACCGGTGGAAAGCGCGCTTCTTGTGTTCCTTTCTATGTATGTAATTTTTTTCTTGAACAAAGAAGCGCGTATTCCATTACTATCCCATCCTGGGTTTCTCTTTAGTTCCCTCACGCTTGTGTATTTTATTGGTGTTATGATGCTATTTCTTTTGGGAAATAATATTTTAACCGTTTCAACGGAAGTACTTGGTCAAGCCTGGATGATTCAAAGCATTGTCGGAATAATGAAAAATGTTGGTTACAGTGTGGCATTAGTTGTTCCCGCTTCTACGAAAGAGACTTCGGTATAGAATGAATAGACATCATTCATTAGATGGGAGCGGGTACTACGGTCGCAAGGCGATTGAAGAAATTTTGGCTCAACAAAATTGTAATGTATGTGTGGAACATTCAATCAAATATTAAATTAATTATTTAGGAATTACTTTTGGGGGTTTATTATGCAAACAACAATAACAGAATTTTGGTGGATATTTTCGATAGCGACTTCCGTGTATCTTACGCTCGCCATCGGATTTATTTCCGTAACGATGTACAGTCAGAAACGATTCATCAAATCTCAGGAAGAAAAATACAAACTCCTCCGGGAGAATGAAGAACGGTTTCGTGCGATGGTGGAATATTCTCCCGTCCCGACGGCGGTCCTCATTGGCAATGTATTTATGTATGTGAACAAGGCGGTGGTCGAAGTTCTCGGTACATCGTTCATGAACGACGTGCTGGGGAAATCGGTGTTGGATTTCGTTGAAGAGAAATCCCGCGAACATGCCGTGACATCACTATCGAGATTTACCGGGAAACAGTTGCCGCTCGAAACAACGGAACTGAAAATGAAACGGCTCGATGAAAAAATCATTGACACGGAAATATCGAGCATCCCGATTTTGTATAGCGACGTCCCGGCGGCGCTTCTCATTATTCACGATATAACCAAAACAAAAGAGGCGGAGGCGCAACTCAAGGATATCTCCCGCAAGATTATTGATGCACAGGAGGCGGAACGCATGAGGTTTTCCCGCGAACTCCACGACGGTGTAAACCAGACCCTCTTTATCGTAAAAGGGCATGTCGAAACGGTGGAACGGAAAACGCTTCCCTTAGTCAATAATGGCATCAAAAACCTCTCTCACATCCTTGACCCCCTGAGAGATGCAATGAAAGAGATACAAAGAATTTCCCGTAACCTGCGCCCCAGTTCGCTGGATGATTTCGGACTCGGCGCGGCAGTCCGTAGTAAAGTGGAAGATTTCTGTACACGAACACAGATGCGCGCTCATCTTACCGGATTACCTTCTCACCGGTTGGCTCCTGAAATCGAACTTGCGCTGTTCCGTATTACTCAGGAAGCGTTCAACAATATTGAAAAGCATTCGTATGCGACCAATATCTATGTCAATTACGAAGAAACAGATTCAACCATTATCCTGACAGTTTCCGATGACGGAGTCGGAATAAACATGGAACGGCTCGCGGCGCAATTATCCACCTCGGGCGTAGGTATGACCACAATGAAAGAACGGGCAAAACTTATTGGCGGCAGTTTTGCCTTCAGTTCAGCGGTCGGGAAAGGGACAACAATCGTCGTTCAGACGCCGAAACGTTACCCTGTTGAAGAGCCGGAAGAATTGTAGAACGCGTTTACCGTTCCCACAACGAAACAAGTAACGCCATCCGGATTAACACGCCGTTCCGTGTTTGACGGAAGTACGCGGCGCGCGGGTCTGCATCAACTTTTGTATCAATCTCACTAAGACGCGGCAACGGGTGCAATACAAGTCCGTTTGGGCGAAGAAGGTTCATCATTTCTTCATTGATGAAAAACGATGAAGCAATTTCCCGGTTGATTTTCTCATGCTGGTCAAGCACTTCCTGTTCGATGCGCGTAACGTAGAGAACATCCACTTCCGGCAGAACCTTCTTCAAATCCGATTCGAGGGTGAACCAACAGTTGTGCCGCGCGAGATAATCGAGAATATCCTGTTTCATTTGCAACGCAGGTGGCGCAACAAAGTACAACTTCACCCGCTCGAACTTTCCTAAGAGATACGCAAGCGAACGAACCGTTCTTCCGTCCGCAAGGTTACCGACCATTGCGACTTTCACTCCATCAATCGTTTTCACTTCTTTTTGAATTGTATATAAATCGAGCAATGCCTGAGTCGGGTGCTGACCGCCTTTTCCATCACCCGCATTGATAACGGGAACGGAAGAAACTTCTGCCGCACGTTTCGCTCCGCCAATTTCATTCGAGCGGAGAACAATGACATCGGAATAATTCCCGACGACACGAACGGTATCTTCAAGCGATTCACCGAGCATGACGGAAGAAAACTCTTGTGCGCGTTCGGTCGAGATGACACTGCCGCCGAGACGAAGCATCGCGCTCTCGAACGAGAACCGCGTCCGCGTTGACGGCTCATAAAACAGCGATGCCATGATTTTGTTTTGATAATCTTTCGTCCCTCCGCGGTTGACAATTCGTTCCATGTCATCCGCGAGATTAAACAACTCAAGGAGTTTCGGGAGTGTAAATTGCTGTGCTTCGTACACGTGTTGTAGTTTCATTGTTCTCTCACAATTCTGGTTCCTGCATTTCCATCAACCGCGGCAACGAGATGTTCCGGGTCGGTGATGATGGCGTCGTCGCCGCCTGATTCGATAAATTCAACAGCCGCTTCAATCTTTGGCTTCATGCTTCCTTCTGCAAAATGTCCGTCGGCGAGATGTTGTTTCGCTTCCGTCACCGTCATCAGTTTGATTGCCTGTTGATTCGGTTTCTTGAAATTCAAATACACCTGCTCAACTTCTGTCGAAATTAAAAATCGTTTCAACTTTAACAACGAAGCGAGCAGAGCGGACGCGCGGTCTTTATCAATCACCGCTTCTTTGCCGGTAATTTGTCCGTCTTCGCTGATGACCGGAATTCCTCCGCCGCCACATGCAATAACTAAGATTCCGTTATCAACGCAGGTGCGGATTGCTTCAAGTTCGATAATGCCGCGCGGCTTGGGCGAAGGAACAACGCGGCGGTACCCGCGTGCCGCATCTTCCACGATATTCCAACCGAGTTCTTTCTCTTTTTTATCTGCAATTTCTTTTGAATAGAAAGGACCGATTGGTTTCGTCGGTCTCTGAAATGCCGGGTCGTTTTTATCAACCATCACCTGCGTAACTATTGTTGCAACGGGGAGATTGATACCACGTTCACGCAGATTTGATTGCAAACTGTTCTGCATGATGTAGCCGATTTCTCCCTGCGTCATCGCATCGCACATATCGAGCGGGAGCGAATACGTTTGCGCCGAGCCGGCTTCCGAACGAAGCAACTGCGCGCCGACCTGCGGACCGTTTCCGTGCGTTACCACGAGATGATACCCGCGCGCCGCAAGTTCTGCAATACCTGCGGCGGCGAGATGCGCGTTGGCAAATTGTTCGGGAATCGTTCCTTTCTGCCCGGCGCGGATAAGCGAGTTACCGCCGACAGCAATACACAACGATTGAGACACGCTACACTCCGTGCATCAGTGTATGCAGGATTGCTTTCTGCGTGTGCAGACGGTTTTCCGCTTCATCAAAAATGCGGGCTTGCTTTCCGTCCATCACTTCGTCGGTCACTTCTTCGCCGCGGTGCGCGGGGAGACAGTGCATGAAGATTGCCGAATCTTTCGCGAGGTTCATCAACTTTCCGTTCACCTGAAACTCTTTGAAAATCTTTGCACGCTCATCCTTCTCGGATTCCTGTCCCATGCTCGCCCACACATCGGTATACACGACGTCGGATTTTTTCACGCCCTCTTTCGGGTTGTTCACAACTTCGATTTTCGCGCCGGATGCTTTTGCAAACTTCTGCGCTTTCTTTACGACTTCCTTGTTTGGTTCGTATCCCTTCGGTGTTGCGGCGGTGAAGTTCATTCCAAGTTTTGCCGCAAGAAGCATGAGTGAATGGCAAACGTTGTTCCCGTCTCCGACAAACGTCAGTTTGTGTCCGGACACTTCTCCGAAATTTTCGACGATGGTGAGGAAATCGCCCATCGCCTGACACGGATGTTCCATATCATCAAGCGCGTTCACGACCGGGCACCACATGTGTTTTCCGAGTTGGACACAGTTACTGTGTGCGTACGTGCGGATGACGAGTCCGTCAACCCAACGTTCCAAGTTTTTCGCAACGTCATAGATTGATTCGCGCTTCCCGAGATTGATTCCTTGCTGACTGAGATAAATGGAATGTCCGCCAAGTTGGTAGATGCCGACATCAAACGTAACGTGCGTGCGGAGCGATTGCTTTTCAAAAATCATCGCGACCGATTTGCCTTTGAGCGAGTCACTGTAATTTGCCGGATACTCTTTCATCTTCAATGAAAGAAGAAGCAAGTGCCACAGTTCGTCCGGCGACCAATCTGCGATGCTGATAAAATCTTTGTTCATGGTGTTCCTTTTCTTTTAGTAGTACCGTCATTCCGAATCCCCTGATTTATCAGGGGTGAGGAATCTCTCACTTGAACTGAAAGAGATTCCTCACCCACTCTACGAGCCGTTGGCTGAAGTGGGATTCGTAATGACATGTTGTGTTGTTATTTTGAATGTTTCTGTAAAAAATCCGTCAGAATTTCGTTCAAGTCCGGTTTGGCAATTTCATCCAACTCGTACGTGACGCGCACCGACGGCTTGTTAATCTTGATGATTCTGCGCAGGTCAATCGGCGTGCCGATGATGACTGAGTCGCAATCTACCCGATTGATAGTATCTTCCAAATCCTGGATTTGCTTTCCGCCGTAACCCATTGCAGGCAACAGAGTTCCGATGTACGGGTATTTTTTAAAAGTATCCGCAATCGAGTTGACAACCCACGGACGCGGGTCAATGACAGCCGAAGCGCCAAACTTGCTTGCGGCAATAATTCCGGCGCCGTATTTCATTTCACCGTGTGTAAGTGTGGGACCATCTTCGACAACCAACACACGTTTACCACGAATGACACTCTCGTCATCAACAGTAATCGGAGATGCGCCTTCAATCACGATTGCATCGGGATTGACTTCGCGGATGTTCTTCCGAACGATGTCAATATTTTCCCTCGTTGCCGAATCAATTTTATTGATAACGATAACATCAGCAAGGCGAATGTTTGCCGCACCGGGATAATACGAAATTTCATGTCCAGGGCGATGCGGGTCAGCAACGGTAATTGTCAAATCCGGTTTATAGAACGACATGTCATTGTTGCCTCCATCCCACACAATCACGTCGGCTTCTTTCTCCGCTTCACGAACAATCTTTTCATAATCAACGCCGGAGTAAATAACACCGCCGTTGACAATATGCGGTTCGTACTCTTCCATTTCTTCGACGGTACAATCGTACTTCACCAAATCATCAAGCGTTGCAAACCGCTCAACGACCTGCTTCATCAAATCGCCGTACGGCATCGGGTGGCGGATCGCGACAACGCGCTTTCCTTTCTCTCGAAGAATTTTACATACTTTCCGCGATGTCTGACTTTTTCCTGAACCCGTTCTCACCGCAACAACAGCGATGACAGGGACTTTGCTTTTAATCATTGTCGGTCGCGCGCCAAGCACTTTGAAATCTGCGCCTGCCGCCATCACCTGTGATGCTTTATCCATGACATATTGGTGCGCAACATCGGAGTAGGCGAACACAACTTCATCTGCCTGAAAGTCGGTAATCAATTTGTTCAAATCAGATTCGGGGTAAATAGGGATGCCGTTCGGATATAATCGTCCGGCAAGTTCGGCGGGATATTTTCTTCCGTCAATATTCGGAATTTGGGTTGCAGTAAAAGCCACCACATCATACAGTTCGTTATCACGAAATACTGTATTGAAATTGTGAAAGTCTCTCCCTGCGGCGCCCATGATAATAATTTTTTTCCTTAGCATACATTTTCTTTAGTAGTTTTCGGATTCCATCAGCGTGGATTTTGCTCAAGGAGCAATGCTGTGGGGTAATTTTGGAGTGTCAAAATAACCATTGCCCCTCTAATAGGCAAAGAAAGAGCAAAGTCGAGAATCAAAAAAAAATTTTGTAACGATTGAAACTTCTGTATATTGGAAACCGTAGAAACCGTTAGAGTTTCCAAATCAAACATCAAAACAGCCAATACGATTTATATTTAAGGATTTTATTAAATGCCGATAGATGACGCCACGCGAGAGCGGATAATACAGATTGCTCGAGACCATTTCTTCCGGCTCGGATTCAGCAAGGTAACGATGAGTGAAATTGCGACCGAGTTGGGAATGAGCAAAAAAACTCTCTACGAGTATTTTCCGAGCAAAGAAGAATTGCTTTCGGAAGTGATTAACGCCGTGCAGAACGATGTCAGTTCAAAAATTGATACCATCATTGCCGATGAGTCGTTAGACTTCGTGGAAAAGTTGAGACTACTTTTTTCTCACGGAGCGGAGTTTCATTCGCGCTTCAGCAAACATTTCTTTATTGATATTCAAAAGAACGCGCCGCAAATATGGAAGTGCTGTGATTCCTTCCGTATGGAGCGGATGAGGAAGAATGTAGAAAAACTTGTTCGCGAAGGAGTGAAGAAAGGATATTTCCGAAAAGATGTGAACGAGCATGTCGTCGTTATGATGCACACGCTCTCCGTTCAGAATCTTATGACACCCGAAGTGCTTGCAGAACTTCCCGTGACGATGAATCAACTCTTCGAGACGATCGTCAAAGTGATTTTTGAAGGAATCCTCACAGAAAAAGCCCGGGCGCTTCAAATGGAAAAAGTTTTACCATCACAAAAAGAAAAGGAACTTGTATCATGAAACAGAACATTGCAACGCTCTTTATTTTTTCTTTCACATTTCTCTTCTTTATCCAACAACTTTCCGCACAGCAGGCGGCAACGCTTTCGCTTGAGCAAAGTATTTCGTTGGGATTGGAAAACAGCAAATCGCTCCATTCATCGTTGATGAAAGTGCAGGCGGCAACGGCAAAATCAAGCGAGACAAATGCTTCGCGGTTGCCGCAATTGAAGTTCGGCGGAACATATACTCGGTTGAGTGAAATTCCCTCAGCGGAACTTACCGTTCCGTATCTTCCCGCGCCGAACAACAAGTTTGTCATTTCGCCTTCGATATTTGATAACTATAATTTGAAACTGACGCTTCAACAGCCAATCTTTATCGGCTTCAAAATTGAAAGCGGCGCGGAGATGGCAGAGTATAACGCGTATGCAATCGAGCAGGATTATCAAAAAGATAAAACAGAACTCATCTACAATATTAAGAGCGCGTACTGGAATTTGTTCAAAGCAAAGCAATTCAAAAAAGTCATTGATGAAAACATCGCGCAAGTTCAATCGCATTTGAAGGATGTTGAGAACATGATGAATCAGGGATTGGCGACGAACAATGACGTGCTGAAAGTTCAGGTGCAACTCTCCAATGTGCAGTTGATGCAACTCGAAGCCGCAAACGGTGTACAGTTGGCGACGCTCAATTTGAATTATTTGATTGGAAAACCCTTGAATTCGGAGATAGAGTTAAGTTCCTCACCTTCTCCCGGGAAACAACAGGCAAAGGAATTCGACTTGGAGAAACTCACCGAGCGTGCGTTTGCTTCCCGTTCAGAACTCAAAGGAATGGAGTATCGAATCAAAGCGAGCGAAGCGGCAGTAACGTTTGCGCGGGCGAATTGGTATCCGCAAATATTTCTTGTCGGAAATTATAACTACGCGCGCCCGAACCAACGCATTTTCCCGACGGTGGATGAATTCAGAGATACGTGGGATGCGAGCATTGCCGTATCGTTTGATGTCTGGAACTGGGGACAGACAAGCAATCAATCACAACAGGCGCAGGCGCAACTTCAACAGGCGCAGGATGGAATGTCGCAGTTGCGGGATGGCATTACGATGGAAGTAACATCGAACTATCTCAACCTGAAAAAAGCAGGCGAGAGTATCGGACTTGCAGAGAAAGGCGTGAAGCAGGCAGAAGAAAATTATCGCATCACGAACGATAAGTTCAAAGCGGGTATCACCTCCAATTCCGATTTGCTCGATGCGGAAGTTGCGTTGCTTCAGGCAAAAACAAATTATACAAATTCACTTGTTGACCATGAACTCGCCCTCGCACGGTTACAAAAATCTGTTGGTGAGACGAAATAACAAACACAACACACTGTCATTCCGACACATGTCGGAATCTATCCTCAAAGAGAACGGATGCCGAAACAAGTTCGGCATGACGGATAAAGAAATTTTTTTGAACACATAACACCGGAACCATCATGAAAAAAATTAAAGCAATTATTATCTCAGTTATTGTCCTTGCAGTTATCGTTGCAATTCTTATCAACAACAAAATAAATATGGCGGCGAAAACGCAGGTGGAAAATTACACAGAAACACCTGTCGTGGTTGTTTCTCCCGTCAAACAAAAATTGAGCGATTCGTTCTCGCTCGTCGGAACAACACAAGCGAATAACGATGTCGCCATCGCTTCGGAGACGCAGGGAAAAGTAAAAGAAGTGTATGTCAACGTCGGCGACCATGTGCAGGCGGGAAGCGTTCTCATCAAAGTTGATGATGAACTGAAGCAGGCAAACTTTGGGGCGGCGGAAGTGAATTATCAAAAAGCAAAACGGGACTTGGAGCGATTCGAATCGCTCCGGAAAGATAACAGCGTTACCGATGCGCAAATCGAACAGGCGCGACTCGGATTCAAAGCGGCGGAGGCGCAATACACGGTTGCGCGAAGGCAGTTGAGCGATACGAAAATCAGTTCACCGATTTCCGGCATCGTCACCAATCGAGCGCCGGATATCGGGACGATGATTCAACCCGGGATGATTGTCGCAAACGTGATTGATATTTCACGGCTGAAAGTGAAAGTGAGTGTTTCGGAAAAAGATGTCTTTCGATTAAAAACGGGCGATTCCGTTCAGGCATCAACCGATATTTATCCCGGTGTACAGTTCACCGGCACAATCAAATCCATCAGTTCGAAAGGGGATGAGAGCCACACGTATCCTGTCGAGATTACCCTGCCGAACTCATCAACACATCCGTTGAAGGCGGGAATGTTCGTGCGTGTTCAGTTCACATCCGGAACAGAACGAACGGCAATGACAATCCCGCGTGATGCGCTGGTCGGGACAATGAAAAAACCGCAAGTGTTCATCGTTGAAAATAATGTAGCGGTGCTTCGGGATGTTGTCATCGGAAGTGAGTCAGCAAACTCTGTGGAAGTGCTGAGCGGATTGAACGGTGATGAACTTCTTGTTACGAGCGGAAAGTTCAACTTAAAGGATAGTTCAAAAGTTAGCATCGCGAAGTCCCAAGGGGGCGGCTCGTCAAACGAATCAGAAAATAACTAAGCAGTTCAAGGTACAAGTTATGACGTTAACCGAATTATCAATCAAACGTCCGACACTCATCGTCGTCATCTTTGCGGCGCTGACGGTGTTGGGATTGTTCAGTTACAATCAACTAAAATATGAATTAATTCCGCGCGTGACGCCGCCGTGGGTAACTATTGTCACCGTCTATCCGGGCGCGTCGCCGAGCGAGGTAGAAGCTTCAGTGACAAAGATTATCGAAGATGCGGTCTCCGGCATTGACAAGGTTGGAACCGTGTATGCGACTTCTTCCGAAGGCGTGTCGTTTGTCTCCATCGAGTTTTCGATGACAGCAAACATCAACGTTGCTCTTCAGGATGCACAAAGAAAAGTCAGCGAGGTTGCTTCGCGGCTTCCTTCAACCGTGAAAACACCGACCGTAACCAAGTTCGCGCTTGATGAACTACCGGTGCTTCGCATGGGCGCAACGGCAAATATCGAGTCGAGAGAATTTTATCAAATATTAAAAGATAAAGTACAACCGCGCATCGCGAAACTTGCAGGCATCGGACAAATCACGCTCGTCGGCGGCGATGAGCGTGAAATCAAAGTAAACATCGACGCGCAGAAACTCCGCTCGTACGGACTTTCGCTCATGCAGGTAACGCAACTCATCAAAACATCGAACATGGATTTCCCGACAGGAAAAATCAATGATGCGGATGAACAGTTTGTTGTTCGACTCGCGGGAAAATTCCAATCGCTTGCAGAAATCAAACGACTTGTCATCGGTCATTCAAGAGATGGGGGCGAAATTCATCTCAGCGATGTTGCCGAAATTGAAGACGGGCGGAAAGATTATGCAACACTCAGTCGCATTAACGGCGTCAGTTCGGTCGGGGTCATGGTGCAAAAGCAATCCGACGCGAACACGGTGGACGTTAGCAAATTAGTTCGCGCAGAACTTCCGAACATCGAAGCGGACTACAAAGACATTAATCTCAAGTTCGACATTGCGCAGGATGGTTCGCTCTTTACCATCGACGCGGCGAACGCAGTGAAGGAAGACCTCGCTCTTGCAATACTCTTTGTTGCGCTCGTGATGCTTGCGTTCCTGCACAGCATCCGCAACTCGCTCATCGTGCTGGTTGCTATTCCCTCTTCGATTGTCGCGACGTTCATCGGCATGTACCTGTTTAATATGACATTGAACATCATGACCTTGCTTGGTCTTTCGCTCGTCATCGGAATTTTGGTTGATGATTCCATCGTTGTATTGGAAAATATCTACCGGCATCTTGAAAAAGGAGACGAGCGGCGGATAGCCGCGCTGAGAGGAAGAAACGAAATCGGGTTTGCAGCGCTTTCGATTACGCTGGTGGACGTGGTCGTCTTCGTGCCGATTACGTTGGTCTCCGGTTTGGTCGGAAATATCTTGCGTGAGTTTGCGCTCGTCGTTGTCATCTCGACGCTGATGAGTCTGTTTGTCTCATTCACGGTAACCCCGCTTCTCGCTTCACGGTTTGCAAAGTTAGAGCGTCTGACGAAAGATACAATTCTCGGCAAGTTCGCATTATGGTTTGAACGGATGTACCACAAATTCGCTGAACAGTACATTCACATTTTGAAATGGAGTTTGAATCACAAATGGAAAGTCGTTCTATCCACGACTGCGTTGATGATTGCTTCACTCGCGCTTGTTCCGCTCGGATTTGTCGGAAGTGAATTTATGACTGTTGCCGACCGGGGCGAGTTTGCGGTAACAATCGAAGTTCCATCCGGCTCGACAGTTCAGCACACGAACCATGTTACGCAGGAAGTGGAAAAAATCATTTCGGAGTTTCCCGAAGTTTCGAAAATGTTTGTCAATGTCGGCGTTTCGTCGGAAGGATTGATTGGACAATCATCCAACAATGTT
Source organism: Ignavibacteriota bacterium (assembly GCA_016212665.1). Classification (NCBI taxonomy): domain Bacteria; kingdom Pseudomonadati; phylum Ignavibacteriota; species Ignavibacteriota bacterium. The sequence goes on along the minus strand of JACREZ010000034.1, from coordinate 177,264 downwards.
TCCGAGTTGAACATTGCGCTCGTTCCGAAATCCGAACGAACAAAATCAACTGACGAATTGATTGTTGAAATCAAAAAGAAAGTGCGTGAACTTCCCGGTGTGAAAGTGCGTGTCAATCCGATTGGAATTTTCGGCGTTGCCAATCAAACACCCATCGCGTTGATTGTCAGCGGACCGAATTATGATGAGGTTCGCATTTCAGCGGAGAAAGTGATGAAGGTTGTGCGAACCGTTCCCGGAACCGCCGATGTTCGTCTCTCCTCGGAAGAAGGAAAACCGGAACATCGCATTCTCCTTGACCGTGAAAAAATGTCGAACCTCGGATTGACGCTCGGCGAAATCGGAGTGACACTTCGCATCGCGTTCAGCGGCGATGATGAATCAAAATTCCGCGAAGGTTCGACCGAGCATCCGATTCGCATCGTGCTTGACCAATTCGACCGCTCGAAAATTTCGGACATCGAAAATCTTTCCTTCAAAAATAATAAAGGACAGCAAATCGAACTGAAGCAGTTTGCCACCATCCTCCGCTCAACCGGACCTACGAAGTTGCAACGGCAGAACAGAAACTATTCGGTCACCGTGTTTTCACAAGCAGTCGGCCGCCCGATAGGGACAATTACCGATGACATTAAAAAAGCATTGACCGCGGTTGAACTTCCGCACGGAGTTGCAATTCTTTATCAAGGGGACGAGAAAAATCGAGCCGAGGGATTTGTCAGTTTATTTCTCGCTCTTGCGGCGGCGATTTTGTTTGTCTATATGATTATGGTCGCGTTGTACGATTCATATATCTATCCGTTCGTCGTGTTGTTTTCGATTCCCGTTGCGATGATTGGGGCGATACTCGCGCTTGCGCTGACAATGAAATCGCTCAGCATTTTTTCGATGCTCGGAGTAATTATGTTGATTGGGCTTGTCGCGAAGAATGCAATTCTTCTTGTTGACAGAACATCGCAAATGCAGAAAGACCATGGCATGTCCGCAGAGGATGCGTTGGTCGATGCGGGACAAACCCGCTTGCGTCCGATTCTGATGACAACCGCTTCGATGATTGTCGGTATGTCGCCGATTGCATTCAGCATGAGCCCGGGTTCCGAATGGAAATCTGGTCTCGCGTGGGCGTTGATTGGCGGACTCACCAGTTCGCTTTTGCTGACACTCGTGCTTGTTCCGGTTGTCTATATTAAAGTGGATGAATGGAGAGTGACATTTCCTGCATTCATTCGACGGCTATTCCGCAAGCAAGTCAGACAGGAAACGAGCGAAGCAATGCCTGAACTTACGCCGGTGGTAGAGTTCAGCGAAAGCAAGTAACAGAGAATAGAAACGAAAACTCCGACTTCCAAGATAGAAGTCGGAGTTTTTTTATTGTTACTCGGATTTCAGCTCATAAAGAAACGTCACTTCACCAAAAGGAGTTTCTTCGTTTCGACAAAATTTCCTGCTTGCAATCGGTAGAATACATTCTACTTTCAATCAAAAAAAGTGCCGCCCGTTTCTTCCCTAAAAAACGAACGGCACTTTTTCCAGCTATTTGTTACCGGTTGATGATTATCCGGTTGACTTCATCTTCAATCCACTAAATTCACCACTCACGACTAACCACTCACCAAGTAACTATTTCACCAAAAGGAGTTTCTTCGTCTCGACAAAATTTCCTGCCGTAAGGCGATAGAAATATATTCCGCTTTCAATGTTCGAAGCGTCCCACTCGATTGATTTATATCCGGCATCCTGTGTTTGATGGACGAGCGTGGCAACTTCCTGTCCAAGCACATCATAAATTTTCAGTGTAACATCACTTTTCACTTTTAACTGATAACTTATAACTGTCACCGGGTTGAACGGATTGGGATAGTTCTGTGCAAGTGCAAATTCACTTGGGACTGTTGAATTCTTAGAATTCACTTCTCCGTCCGGCGGCGATGGCGGCAGTTCGTTGGTAGGAACGATAGTAATTTTGTTGACTGCCGACATCGTGGCTGATGAGGAGAGAATCAGCGTGCCGCTTTGATTGACTTTTACCCAACATGCTTTTCCAGGCTCAATGGTTGCACTTGAAAAATATCCGGCATTGTAACCAAAGAATTGAGATGTAACGATACCGGCAGGTTCACTTGAAATCGTTGATACTGAAACAGAGGATGAAATCGAACCAATCATATTCCATCCAGCATTTACATCAAATCTACCTGTTTGATTCTCTGTGCCCGAATACGTGACACCTTGTGGCTCTGCAAATTTTACCCAGTATCCTTCTCCGTTTTTCAATGTGTCACGAGTTTCATATCCTCGTTGATATGCAAAGGCATTTGAAATTGCCGTCGGATATATTGTAGTTTTCCTGAAATCGGATGAACCAATAGGAACAGAAACCATATTCCAATCTTTCGCGACATTTATAAACACGTTCGCGTCCCGTATAGTTATGGAGGCGGCGTTGGGTACGGTTTCCTCTTCATTCCATTGTAGATTGTCAATGGAAACTACTGTTTCAGTAAAAGATGGATTCTTTGTAAACACAAGTGTTGCAAATACTCCTACCTGTCCATCCGGCAAGGAATTAGCTCCGGCAAACGTAATTCTTCCTGATTCAACTTTGATGGGAATTTCAAAACCATTTAACTGCTCCGACCAAAGAACATACATGAATGATAAATCATCAGGATTGTATGTTATATTTCCTTCGAACGAAAGAATATTACTTCCACCTGAAAGATTTAACGGTATTTCAATTCTGTTACCTTCTGTTTTTATGTTCGACATGGTAATTGTTCCGCTTGCGCGAAGTGTCCCGAACGCGGTAGTATCGTACGGTAAACTCGTTATTCTTCCAACCCTATACATGAGAATCACAGACGCATCAAGAGCAGTTATCGAATCGTGCAGTGTAACATCGGCGTTTGCGATTTGTTGACACGTTAAAACAGAATCGTACACCAAATGCTTTAAGATAGCAGAGGCATCAACAGCGTAAACATTTCCATCTAAATCCACATCACCATACACGGGACGTGCTTTGATAGTAACGCTTCCGTTTGCCTTTGTGGCAGAATCGTTTCCTGTGTTAAAGAACGCCTGTTTGAAAGTTATCGGATAACTTGTGCAAATTGAGCCGGTAAGTTTGAACTTAACCCAGAGCAACGTTCCGTCGCCGGAAATATTCTTTGCTCCTGCCGTTGCAATGTTTAACGATGTATCTGTCTCAAATACCTGAACCGACCACCCTGAATCTCCGACAAAACTCGATGCCGTCTCGATACCGATGAATTCCAATCCTGCCTGATAATCGCCTAACTTAAACTCGGCAGAACTATACGATTTGCATGAAGGGATTGAAATATTGACCGGAACGAATACTGTATCGTTTACGGTATCTACTATTGATGGAATTATAAAATTGGAAGTATAGCCATAACAATCTTCATGATAGAGGTTAGAGATTTCAGATGCAGATAAAGCACGATTGTAGATGCGGATGTCATCGAGAACACCTTCGGTATAGTCACTATATTGTGGGACCATTCTCCCGATAGTGATTTTGTGTAAATTATTTTCTGTTACAAGAATTGATGGGCAAAGATTTTTTTGATCTTGTAAAACACCATTGACATAAAATTTTAATATTTGATTATCTACTACCATAGAAAGATGATACCAAATATCTATTGATGGAGATGTAGTGCTCCAAAGTGGACAATTACCAGGAACGTTCCACATATCAGCAAAGAATTTTTGTTCGGAAGCTCTATACTGTAAAGTATAAGATTCAGGTTCGTCTCCATCACCGCGATCGACAATAAATGTTTGATCGTGAGCTAATGAAGATAGTTTAACCCATGCACATACTGAATAAAATTGTGTATTTACATCAAAATTTAATACTCCATTTGGATCCTGAATTTCAATGTATTGGTTTGTACCATTGAAAGAAAAGGCTGAATTGGAATTGTTAAATCTATTATTGCTCAATAAGGGATTATTAAAAAGTTGTCCATTAAACCCATTTCCACTTTCATCATTTGCATTGTTGTTGAATGGATAGTAGGCAACCAGATCGGGAGTATAACATTCAACACTACTTAAAAATGGTGTAGATTGACTTCCACCTCCAATTACAAAAATATTATTGTTCAACGTCGTGATACCAAATGAGTTTCTGGTTGTCTGAAGTGAATCACCGACTGACCATGAATTTGTGAGTGGATCATAAATTTCAGTTACATTTGTATAATTTGAATTATTTGTACCACCAACAACATAAATCTTATTACCAAGGACTGTTGCACCAAGCCGCTGTCTTGCTGTGGGCATTGGTAATCCACTTGACCAGCTATCAGTCGAAGGATCGTATATTTGTACATCGTTATAAATAACTGTCCCGGGAACCCCCTTTCCCCCGAAAACATACACCTTGTTGTTGTACACTGCAACAGCATGAACACCTGTTGGTTGTGGTAAACTCGTTTTGGTTGTCCATGGACTTCCACCGACTGTATCGGCTACAGGATTATACTCTTCGACCGTGGCTAACGAAGTTCCAGATTGATTTTCACCTCCAATTACATAAATTTTGTTATTGACCACACCACCTGCAACACCGCCTCTCGCTGTTGGCATAGAAGTTTTTGAAGTCCATGTGTTGGTAGATGGGTCATACAACTCAACACTTGTTATAGGGTTACTACCATTATGCCCACCAATAGCATAGATTTTTCCATCTACAACGGATAATGCAAAATCATAACGGGTATTTTGCAACTGTTGCTTTATTGTCCAAGTATCGGTTGAAGGGTCATATTCTTCCGTCCTCCGATGATTCCACGGGTTGCTTGCCAATCCACCACCTATTGCATAAATTTTTCCATTGACCACAACTGCAGAAAGATTTCTTCTCCCTTCTGCAATGGAAGATTTATAAGTCCATGAGCCAAGTACACCTGCGGAACATTCAAAAAGGAATGATAAAAATAAAAATGTTGTAAATAATCTTTTCATTGTAACACCTATGTTTATGAATAAAAGAAGTAGTTTTTCTTCTATCATCCTTACAGGTGGGTGGTTCTGCTAAATTTTCATTTAGATTTTTTTTGAATATACCGGAATGTGCCACGCACTTGCGCTTCAAGATTCGATAAGATTGAAAAGATTTGTACGATTTTGTAGGAAAAGTGCGTGGCACATACCTTCGCAAGGTTATTCCACGGGATCGGATTATGAATAGCTTTGCTTTGTATTTGTAATCGTGCGGATGTATATTTACCAAGAATTTATTATGGCAACTCGTTTCGAAAATGAGAAAAAATTCAATCATTGGATTGACCATGAAGATGGGACAAGAACGTATTGGTTCGACGTACAAGGCAAAGCGGGATGGTTTGCCCGATATGTAAAAAAGGTGAGTAAAGAAGAAATCACCTTTTCTTTTCATCAAGAAATTTATGATGATTCAGGAATTCTTGTTGAACGCCACGAGAAATACCCGATCGACAAAGGACATCAACAATTAAAAGATGAATTATGATTACTAATAGCATCGTAGCAAATAAACTTCAGCAATATTTTAATCAGATTGTTTCGCGGGAAGAACTCATTTCGTGGTGCGAGAACATGGTGCAAGAGGAAACATTTGACCGGAACCAAACACAGGAAATCGTTGCGCGTATCGGGCTAATGGATGCACAGAATTTCGAAGTCAGTTTCGAGGAACTGATGGAATTATTACATGCTCTCGGGTACAAAATGAAAGTGGAGTTGGTGCATTGAAATGAAATGCCATACACTCAACTTCTCGGCAGGAATGCGGGCTTTACAAAAAGTACTCTAATGTCATTCCCGTGCCAACGGGAATCCAAGAGACAGTGTGGTCTTGACGTGACTGATTGGATTCCCACTTGCGTGGGAACGACACGTTGACTCACACTATTTGGCATCTTGATTCTTTCTGCGTTAATTATTACATTAACGTATCAAATTCAGGTATTACTATGACTATAGCATTAGAAGAATTTTATTCGAACGTTCAACAGTATATCGAATCAGTGTTGAAGGGTGAAAATCTCGTCATTGCACAAAAAGACCAGCCGGCTATCCGGATGGAACCAATTGAGCATGAAATCAATCAGCCACGCCCGTACGGACTGGCAAAAGGGAAAATTTTTATAGCAGATGATTTTGATGACCCGCTTCCTGATTATATTCTTGATGAATTTGAAGGCAAATGAAGTTTCTTCTTGATACTGCAATTTTTATTTGGTACATAACCGAAGATGAAAAGTTATCACAAAAGCACAGAGAAATAATCCGTGATTCCCGTAATAGTGTTTACCTGAGCGCTGTTTCAATTTGGGAAGCAATTGTGAAACAGCAGACCGGGAAACTTACTCTCATCGAACCTGCATACGAGTATCCTATTGAGATGCGTCAACAACATCAGATTCTTCCTCTCCCTCTGACTGAACAGCAGATTCGAGAACTTCCTCTGTTACCATCAATCCATCGCGACCCGTTTGATAGAATGTTAACGTGTCAGTTCGCAAAAGATAAACCTAACCTTGCGGTTTACTAATCCCGTAGGTTTACGACTCGTAGAGGATGCTATATTTATAGAAAAACAACAGAACAAAATCTACAACTCCGTAGGAGTGAAATAATTTCTATGTCACTCCTACGGAGTTTTTTTTCTCGGTCTATCTTTTCTATAAATATTTCACCCTCTACGAGTCGTAGACCAACGGGGTGAAGAGTTTCAAGTTTTTCGGTGAAGAAAAAGTGCGTGGCATGTACAACAACCTTACGAAGGTTAATCCATCCGGATTAAATGTCACTCTCCTTCAATCCAGCAAGAGCAAGAAGATGTCTCTGCAATCCTTTTTTCAATGGAGTATTTCCATGTATCGGGATAGAAATTCTGAATTTACTTCCCGTCTTCCCGAAGATATGGTGACTGCCGTGTACCCGCAGTAATTCCCACCCATGATGTTCGAGGATTGATGCAAGTTCTTTCCCCGATAGTTGTCTCATACTGCAATTTCTACAATTCTCTCATTTCCCGTAAGAGTTGGTTGGTCAATATCTACCAACAAACATCCTTCCACCGCTTCATAAATATTTTGAAGAAGTTCTTCGAATGATTCTCCCTGGGTGGCACAACCGGGGATGGATGGGACTTCTGCCCAGAAGCCGCCTTCTTCTGCTTCGTGAATAATGACTTTCAATTTCATAACTTGATTAAATTTGTGTTGTCTTAATGTAATAACTCTTGATGAGAAATTCAATCACGAAAAAATGAACGTGCCACGCACTTGCTCTTCAAGATTCGATGAGATTGAAAAGATTAGTACAGTTTTGTAGGAAAAGTGCGTGGCACATACGTCGCTATTGAGCCAACGAATGATTCACTTTCGTCCAACTTTTTTGCCATGAAGTTCCGTTCCAGTACTGCACTTCATTTTTCAAATTCTCTAAATATGTTTTATCAATTGAGCCTTTGAGTTTTCCTTCTTTGATAAGTTGTTCACGAACTCTATCAGTCGCCGTGGTAGATTTCACTTCAACTACTTTCATATCATTAGAAAGTAGATAATGAAAATCAGGAACATTATCGGGTCTGTTACTTGTAGTGCTAAATGTTAATAGACCCTCCTTTTCTGATTGAAAAGTGAGGTTATTTGGTTTGTTGCCAAGAACAACATTCATATCGCATATTGGAAACTGTAAATAGAGAATTTCGGCATCGGAAAAAGGCATAGCAAAGCCCTGAGAAACTGTAGATTTTTTCTTACCAGATATTTTTGTTCCATCCAAGACAACAATGCAGAGTCGCTCAACATGAACTGAATCCAGTGCATCATCAATTCCAAAAGCTACAATTTCATTGATACCGTCATTCGTTATATCCTTTGAAAAAAGTCCATTCATTTGTCCGAAGTGCCAGTACTCCCCAAGTACATTTCCTCCAGCATCAATTCGTTGCAGGTACATTGGCGAACGGATGCTCGTCGCTGAAACGATAATATCATTCTTTCCGGCGCCTGTAAAATCTTCCACTAATAAAGCATGAGCCGTAAATACATTGTCATAACGCCTGTTAAGATATTGAAAGTCAGAATTGAATCCTTTGAAAAAAATCAAATTCTTTTTTGAATCAAAGACACGAAGTTTTTGTTGGAAGATTGCTTTCTCATCATCCGGAAGTCGAATTGTGGTTGCGACCTCGTTCACTTTATCGCCATTTAAATCTGCAATTTTTGTAAAAGTTATTCGGTTATGGATTTCAAATTCATTTAAATTGTCATCAACAAGAATGGGAAGTTCCCACAACTTGTTGTATCCCTTATTGAATACTTCAAAATAACCTGTTTTGTTATTGTAATTGTAGATGGCAGGATTTCTATCCTGAAGCAAATCACCCAAAGCAAAAAACGTCAAAGCATATAATAAACTTGAGGAAGCAACACCCGCCGCAACCGTTCTCACCGGATACCGGATGAGATAGTATTGAATTTTCTGTATAAACGTCTGCGGTCGGTACAGCACGGGGGCAGAGAAGGGTTCGTTTAGGGGAGTTACGCTCAATTCAACCGGCACAAGCGCACTTCGCTCTTTCGGTTCGAGCGATTCGTTCCGTTCGTATTCTTCCTTCATCTCGCCGTAAAACTCACGGATGTTGCTCACGAGCGTTCTGCACCCGTGGCACTCCCGCAAGTGCAATTCAATGTCCTGCCGCCGGCTCTCGACTTTTTCCGAGCCAACAACATACATTTCAAGAACATGTTCACTATAATGATTCATTGGTTTATACTATTATCCTTGCAGTTGAGGAACTCTGATAATAATGTAGGGCGAACTTCAGTTCGCCTTTTCGTTTCAAAGCATGACTGTGGAGTCTGTTTTTATCATCGGCGGGTCGAGTTGAAACTCGACCTACATTGATGTTCATAACTCTCTCCTCAGTTTCTTTATCGCGCAATCGTATGTCACCCGTGTCAGGTGTTCGAGATGCGATTTGTAGTTCTCCCGGTATTCTTCTTTCGTCAAGCCGGGAAGGAGCGTTTCCAGACGGTCGAAGTACGAGACTGCTTCTCCGTCCTGATGAATGATTCTGTCAATAAGGCTCGACTCAATCACTTGAAAATATTTCTCAAACATCTCTTCCGGTACATTTTTCTTCCCGACATAGTTCGGTGATGTTTTTGATTTCGTTTCCCTGCACGCATCTTTGATGAGTGCGAGCGAATCATCCATTGCAAGTTTCGATTCGACATCCGGCTGTGAGATTTCCATCATTGTTTCTTCCGAGAAAAGAATCCGAAACGCATACGCAATCGTCATGACGGGAACTATACGGCTGTATTCTTCTTGCTCGCGGAGGAATCGGGAGAGTTTCCCCATGAGCGCGGGGATTTTTTCATCGCCTTCGAACGAGAAACGGAGGTGTTGCTCAAGTTCCTCCCGTTCAATCTCCGGCAGATGTTCGAGCGTATCGCACATCATCGGGACGATGCAATACTCGCCGAACCGTTCGACGTAGGAAAAATTCTGTAACGATTGAAGCGCAAGTTTCATGTTGCGAAGAATTTTCCCGAGCGAAGGGTCGTTCTCGCTGAACATCCGGAAGATGTTGTTGTTTACTTTTCCGAAGACGATTCTCCGGAGATGGAAAAACAACTCATCTTCATTCAGTTCGTCGAAGGTCAGTCCTTCGAAGTATGATTTGATTTGGATGCACGAGTCGTGTTCATCAAGCATAAATACCTCGGCAATACAATCATGGATGAAATCGTCGGGCGGGAGTTTGAAATACGACGGCACAATTCTTCCCGAATGAATCTTCTTCCGAATCACCGGCGCGGCGATGGAAAAGACGATGCGGTAGAATTCTTTCATCTGCGGCGCGGTGTAGTTTCCCGACATAATAGAACTGAGAAGTTCGCGAAGGGAATATTTGAACTGCACACTCACTGTTTGGTTAGTGGTTCGGGGTGAGTGGGTAGTATAAAGGAATTGATTGTAAACAAGCCATCGTTTCGGGGACAAAGATAAAAAGAAAGTGAATAATAATGAAGCAAAAAAACTGCAAAAGAATTGTTTTATCGGACGAAGAAAGATAAATTCCATCCGCAGGAAGAGCGCTAACGGAGAGAGCGTTCCTTTTTGAGAAGAGATTTTCCTATCTTCATCTCATCAAGTAAGGAATCAATATGAATCAACGACAACTATCAACGTTTGGAGCCGGATGTTTCTGGTGTGTCGAAGCAGTCTTTCAGAGATTGAACGGAGTAGTATCCGTCGTCTCCGGCTACGCAGGCGGTCAGGTGAACAATCCTACGTACAAAGAAGTTTGCAACGGAACAACAGGACATGCAGAAGTCTGCCAGGTTACCTTCGACCCGAACATCATTTCGTTTTCCGAACTGCTCGAAGTCTTCTGGCAAACGCACGACCCGACGACACTGAACAGACAGGGGAATGATGTCGGCACGCAATACCGCTCCGTCATTTTCTATCACAACGAAGAACAGAAACAGATTGCCGAACAGTACATGCAACAACTCGATGAATCAGGCGTGTTCGGAAAACCAATTGTCACCACGCTCGAACCGTTCACAATCTTCTTTGAAGCCGAAGACTATCACCAAAATTATTACAATGAAAACGGCATGGCGCCGTATTGTTTATTCGTTGTGAAACCGAAGGTGGAGAAGTTTCAGAAGAGGTTCAGTGAGAAGGTGAAAGGTGGTAGGTCGTAAGTGGTGGATGTAGGTCATAGAAAAAATTGAAATGTTTTCAGGCGCAATGGCGCGCGGGTGTTGGGTGCGGGGGTGAAAGTTTGGCAATAATTGCAACCTCTACATAGCGGCAATCACCCGCTCCAAACGTAAGCGAACTTCCATCGCTACCGGTTCAATCTTCGGGTTGTCAATCAACTGTCCCATCACCATCGGGTCGAATGCGGCGACAACAGTTTCGTTTCCTTTTTCATACACAATAACATTGCACGGCAACAACAAACCGATTTGTTCTTCCGCCTGCAATGTTTGATATGCAAAGGATGGGTTACACGCTCCGAGAATGATATACTTTGTATAATCTGCGTTTATTTTTTTCTTGAGCGTGTCTTTCACGTCAATGGTTGTCAGCACGCCGAACCCTTCCTTCTTCAGTTCTTCCGTGACTTTTTCGATTGCCTGTTCGTAGGTGAGGTTGAGTGTTTTCGAGATACCGTAGTTCATGTTTTTTCCTTTGAATAAATTGTTTTCAATAAAAGTGTATGGGTGCAAGGGCGTTGAGAGCATGGGAGAATATTCACCCGCGCACTCTGCACCAACGCGCTCTACATATTTTTCGTTTGTTCCTCTTGTGAGCCGTTCGGGATAACAGGTTTCCGTCGAAACGAAGAGAAAACAAGAAAACCCATGAGTGCGCCATAACCGGTACTAATGTACGGATTGGAAGTGATTGCACAGGTTCCCGAAACACATCCGATAAAATAATAGTACGCGTATCCACCTGTTGCGCCAAGTAGCGTTGGGAGAATGAAGTGTTTCCACTTCTTCAGCGATTGTAAAAATTCCATTCGGCAATTCCTCCTTTCAGATTTGCGGCGATGAACCCCTGTTGATGGAGTTTTACCGCGGCAATCAAACTCCGACTCCCGCTCAGACAGTAGCAAACGATTTCCTGAGTTTTGTATCGTTCAAGTTCCTTCAGTCTGTTTGATAATTCATGCAGAGGAATGTGAAGTGAACCTTTGATATGATTCTGACTTCGCTCGCTTTGTGAACGAACATCCAACAACACGAGATTGGAATTTGCTTTCAACGCTTGCGACAATTCTGCCGGGGAATAATTTTTCACTAATTTACTCATGCGATATTTTCTGAGATAAACGAACGCGATAAGCGCGCCGATGATGAGAAGAACAATTTGCGGTGTTGACACGTTTGATGCTTTCTAATTGATGCCGCACGAACCGCCGCCGCAACATCCTCCCGTATCGCACGAAGGCGCGGAAGAGTATGAAGGCGAAGAATATGATGACATCGAAACTTGCGTCGCCGACATCAACCGTTTATGTTCTTTCGAACTGCAGGTCGGGCATACAACATCGTCAACGACTTCTCTCACTTTGTGGTAAATGTCGTACTGCGAGTTGCAGGATTTACATTGATATTCAAATACAGGCATACAGACTTGGTTAGTGGTTAGTGGTTAGTGGTTAAATAGTTTATTGTTTCCGGTTGCATTCATTGAAGTGCGTTCAGGTCTTCGACAAATTTTTCAATTTGTATGTCAGAGAATCCTTTTTCTTTCGCCGCGCTTTCGAGCGTTCCCCAAACCGGTTCGCCACATCGAAGGCAACGGATTCCCTGTTCCATCAAATACGTGACCGACTGCGGAAGTTCTCGCACGAGGTCTTCAATCACAATACTCTTTTCTATCTTCATTGACAAGGTTCAGGTTTCGGGTTACTGGTTTGCGGTTTCAAGATTCACGGACTACCCAATGACCAATGACTAATGATCATAGACAAAAGAAAAAAACTACTTTCAGTTTACGGTCGCTTCCTGCGCGTACTTGTTCAATTTTTCTTTGAGAACATTCTTCGGCACGGCGCCGACAACACCATCCACGACCTGTCCGTTCTTGAAAATCGCAAGCGTGGGGATGCTCATGATGCCGTACGTTTCCGCCGTTTGCTGATTCTCGTCAGTGTTTAGTTTTACAACTTTGACCTTCCCTGCAAATTCGCTGGCAAGTTGTTCAACCACCGGAGCGACCATTCTGCACGGTCCGCACCATGGCGCCCAAAAGTCAACTAACACCGGGACTTGTGAGTTTAATACTTCTTGTTGAAAGTTTGTGTCTGTTCCTACTACTACAGAATTGTTCATATCAGTTAAAAATTAAAAAGTGAAAAAAATAATGTTGTTAGAAATTCGGTTGTTCAATTTTATATGAGTGAGTTATCTTCACACTCGGTCTCAGCATCGCTGAGATTGCGCAATACTTTGTCGTTGAAAGTTCGATAGCCCGCTCGACATCTTCGCTGTTGATTCCTTCACCATAGAAGACGTACTCGACATGAATATCGGTCAACACCTGCGGATGTTCTTCCTGCATATTCGCTGTCAGGTTGATTTGAAAATCCTGAACCGGCGTTTTCTTTTTCTTCAGGATGGGAATGACATCCATCGCCGTGCATCCGCCGAGCGCCATCAGAAGTAATTCTTTCGGACTGGAACCGGCTTCACTTCCGCCGAACGTGGGACCGCCATCCATCATCACCCAATGGTTTGAATCTGATTTTCCCGCAAGTGTAATACCGCGGACTTGTTTTACTATTGCTGTTTTCGTTTTCATGTTTTACTGTTTCGTTGTTGATTTGTTGTTTGTTCTCTTTATTTAATAAGATGCAAGAATTCGGGAAAGGATTCACAAGGCAATTTGGGTTACACTACTACTACAATTGCAGAGCCGTACGGAGTCTTTCCCGTCCCGATTTGGACAATCTCGGCTCAGGATATGCACGAAACAATTCTATTGTTTGTTTCAAGTTATTCATATACACCGTGCAGTCCGGACAGTCATCCAAATGTTTTTTTATTATGCGGCACTCAGACGAGTTCAAATCTTTATCTAAATTATTACAGATGTGTTTGAACACATCACGGCACGTTTGCTTCTTTTTCATGATGTCATATACTCGTTTAATTGTTCGCGGAGAAAAACTCTGGCTCGTCGTAATCTTGATTTCACGGCAGGGACAGTCAACTTCATTATCTTCGCCGTCTCCTCTGCCGATTGTCCTTCAACATCCCGAAGTAAAAACACAAGGCGATAATCTACCGGCAGTTTCAAAATTGCTTCATCCAATGTAAGACGAAGTTCTTTCCCCATCATTTCATCAAGCGGAGTCTCACTCCATGCCTTAATCTTCAATCGTGAATCCTGGATCGAATCATCATACTCACTGTGCGAGTGTTCAGGCATGGATGGCTCTTCGATGCTCACCGAGTGTTGTTCTAACTTGCTTCGTCTCCGTTTCATCAAACAATTGTTCGCGACAATGCTGTACAACCACGTACTGAACTTCGACTTCCCGTCAAACTGTTTCAACTTTCGGAACACATTAACAAATGTATCTTGCAGAGTTTCTTCCGCATCATCCTTATCGCGGCACACCTTGAACGAAAAACTATAGACCATCTGCTCGTACTTCTTCACAAGTTCAGTAAACGCACGCTCATCACCCGACTTTGCTTTGGCAAGGAGTTCCCTGTCAAGTTCAATGAGTTGCGGCTCTGGTGTAATGCTTGAAATTGGTTTTCGATTCATGCGGTGAAAATGTAGTGAAAGTGTGTTGAAGTTACAATTACATTTGCAATTCTTCGTTGTGTTTTGTATGCTACTACACATTTTCAAATTTTTTTGCAATGAATTATGAATCAAAGAATTGAAATAAATCCGAACATTCATCTCGGAAAACCTTTCGTCGCCGGGACAAGAATAACAGTTGAAAACGTTCTTGAATTAGTAAACGAAGGAATCGGGTTCAGCACAATCATAAGTGATTACTACCCCGACTTACAAATTGAAGACATTCACGCATGTATCCGGCACGCTATTGATGTTTTGAAGGCAGAAGAACTTCATGTTGCAGTTACTGCATGAAATTATTACTCGATCAAGATGTCTATGAGTTAACGTATCTCTTCTTGAAGAGATCAACCCATGACATTCTTCGAGCATCAGATGTAGGTCTATCACAAGCCTCCGACGAAGAAATACTAAGCTGGTCGCAATCGCAAAACAGAATCTTGATAACTCGTGATAAAGATTTCGGGGAATTAGTTTTCTTAAAACGCCTGGGTAACGGAGTTATTTTTCTCCGGATGGTTCCACATACTTTAGATGACGTCCATAAAGAACTTACAAACGTGCTTTCTTCTTACTCGGAGGAAGATCTAAGAAAATCGTTTGTGGTTGTAGAAAAAGGGAGACATCGGTTTAGAAAATTATCAGACTAACAACCCCACGTGTACACCTTTCCCATTATATAATAAAAGATAATTATGCATCTCCAACTGATTGACTGGCTGATTATTGCCTTCACATTGTTCATCTGCTTTTTCCCGGCATTGTTCTTTGGCAAACGCGCGGGGAAAAGCACTTCCGAGTTTTTCGTTTCCGGTCGCTCCGTCCCGTGGTGGCTTGCCGGACTTTCGATGGTCGCCACAACGTTCAGCAGTGATACGCCAAACCTCGTCACCGATATTGTGCGGCGACAAGGTGTTGCAGGCAACTGGGTTTGGTGGGCGTTCGTTCTCACCGGAGTTGCAACGGTATTTTTTTATGCACGGTTGTGGCGCCGCTCCAACGTCATGACTGACTTGGAATTTTATGAAATCCGTTACTCAGGAAAAGCGGCAAGTTTTGTACGCGGCTTTCGTTCGGTCTATCTGGGATTGTTTTTCAACTGCATGATTATGGCAACGGTGAATCTTGCCGCATGTAAAATCGCCGCCATTCTTTTCGGACTTGAACGATGGCAAACATTACTTGCAGTCGGAATGTTGAATGTCATTTTTGCAACACACTCCGGACTGTGGGGCGTGCTGGTGATTGACATGATTCAATTCTTTATCAAGATGACCGCAGTAATTGCCGCCGCATATTTTGCTATCAACCTGCCACAGGTTGGCGGACTCAGCGGCTTGGTAGAGAAAGTTTCGGCGATGAAAGGTCCCGGCGGACTGAATTATCTTGATGTTCTTCCCGATTTTACCAACAACTGGGATATGGCGATTGCGGTCTTCATTATGCCGATTGCGGTGCAATGGTGGGCGGTCTGGTATCCGGGCGCAGAACCCGGCGGCGGAAGTTATATCGCACAACGTATGTTGGCATCAAAGTCGGAAAAAGATTCGCTTGGAGCGGTTCTGTTTTTCAACATCGCTCATTATGTTCTCCGTCCCTGGCCCTGGATTCTGGTCGGGCTCGCATCGTTGATTATCTATCCCGAACTCTCGGACATTCAAAAAGCATTTCCTGATTTAGACCCGACACTTCTCGGTCACGACATCGCATATCCCGCAATGTTAAAATTTCTTCCCGTCGGGTTTATTGGCTTGATGGTCGGTGGACTGATTGCCGCAAACTCCTCCACAATTCTCACACATCTCAACTGGGGCGCATCGTATCTCGTGCATGATTTTTACAGACGCTTTATCCGCAAAGATGCAGATGACCGGCATTATGTTTTCGCAGGCCGCGTAACCACGGTGCTCCTCTTTATTTTTTCATCAGCATTTGTGTTCGTATTGGATAGCGCAAAGGACGCGTTCGATATTATCCTGCAAGTCGGCGCGGGAACGGGCTTGCTCTATCTTGTGCGTTGGTTCTGGTGGCGGGTCAATGCGTGGAGCGAAGTTGCGGCAATGGTCAGTTCGTTCGCCATTTCATTGGTGTTACTCATTCTCAGCAAAAACGGAATTCATTTCAACACGCACACGGCGTTGCTCATTACGATTGCCTTCACAACTCTCTGCTGGATTCTCACCGCGTATCTCGCACCTCCAACCGATAAGCAAGTGCTTATCAGTTTTTACAAAAAAGTTCGACCCTTCGGTCCCGGCTGGAAACACATTCGCGAAGAAGTTGGTGAAGAACGAGATGAAAAATCTGCAGAAAATATTCCGCTTGCATTGCTCGGCTGGCTTTCCGGTTGCACAGCAATCTGGTCATCGCTCTTCACCGTCGGAAATTTTCTGTATGGAAGAATGAACTATGCGTTCCCGCTGCTTGCGGTGTTCATCATTTCAGGTCTTGCGTTACTGTATGTGATGAATAAGTTGTGGGGGAAGAAATCAAACCAGCCCAAACAAGTCATTTGATTTAAGAAAGCAGGAAATGTTTATCTCTTATTTTGATGAATCAGGCGATGATGGTTATCCTGATTATTCGTCTGAATTATTTGTTCTAAGCAGTATCTACTTTCATTATTCAAAATGGAAACAGAATTACTATTCCATTCAGAAGTTTCGTCAAGGACTTAAGATAACTTGGGATTTTCCTGTTAAATCAGAATTTCATACAAAGGAATTCATTACAGATAAGAACCCCTACCATGGCAAATACAAACCTGTTGAACGAAAAAACATTCTTTTTGATTTTTGTAACTTCATCTCAACTTTAGATTTCAAAATCATTTCAGTGGTCATTGATAAAACAAAAATACGAAGACCTAAATACGAGGTACTAAAGAATGCTTTAACATATAATATTCAACGTATTGAAAACGATCTCAACCTCCCTGAACATGATGGACAATTCCTTATCATTACAGATGAAGGAAGAATTAAAATGATGCGTTCAACAACACGGTCCATCCAACGTATTAATTATATCCCTTCCCAAATCTATCCCGAACCCTACAGAAAGGAAATTGAAAGATTAATAGAGGACCCTCTTCCAAAATCATCTGATGAATCGTATTTTATTCAAATTGTAGATATGATTTCTTTTTTAGTTAGTTTGTTTGCCAAACAAAACTTATGTGAACCAAAACAGGGTTGGGCAAAAAGAGTTCTTGACGTTCTTTCATATGGCGATGATTTAAAATTACTCGATGTTTTAAAACACAGATTTAATCCACGCGCAAGCAAAAGTCCCTTTGGGATTGTCTATTATCCAAAATAGAGAAGCCGCCGGGAGCGACCCAAGCGGCTTCAAAATCTACCACCAGCTACAACTCATTCGAGTCTTGACTGGTTCACTAATAATATAGTAATAAGTGAATAAATTACAAGGGATTTATTTCCTTTTTTGTAAATTTTAAATGAGATTATTTACTTAGATAAGTCATACTTCTTTTGCAATATGTTTAGCATGATATCCTTAAAACATTACACTCGCTGAGAAATATCCCCAGAATGCGGCATCTGCGCTACCGAAGTTTGCACGCATCAATTCGCCCGGGATGAATGTGCTGGCACCGAGTTCGAGATTGAGATTGGAATTGTATTTACACAAGTAGGTCAAATCAATTTCCTGTCCGAGACCTTTCTCGCCGTTCACATCTTCTGCAAGTGAGAAATTATGGAACCAGAAATTCAATGTCCCTCGGTCTGAAACTTTCATCGTTGCGCGAACAAGTAAATCGGCTAACCCGCGTCCGCCTGTGTTCACCGGGATGTTGATGAAATAATCCATGAAGCCATAAAACTTGTGCCCGGTATGAAATGTCGGGTCGAACGATTTGTATTTCGTGTCGCCGGCGGGAGTTCCACTTAATAATTCATAACCGACTGCGACGCGGGAGACCGGCATATCACTCAATGAATATCCGAGCGTTGCGGTGAGCATGTACGCCGCGGCATCAAGGTCGCGGACTTTTCCACCCTGATACGCAAGTTCCGCTTCGTAATCGAACTCATCGAACTTTCCTTTGCCGTAACCGCCGAGAGTGAAACGAGCCAAATCGGAATTGTTCGTAACCGTCGTCGTTCTGTTCCATTGATAGAGCAAGTAACCGTCAATTTTCTGATTCTCAATTCCTTTGAGTGTTGCATAGCCGCCATAAATATCATAGCCGCCATCCCAAACATACGCTGTAGTTGCAAGTGTTGCATTCGGTTGATATGCCTGAACTTCAGTGTGGTTCATTGCCATCACATCTAACCCGAATGATTCGGTATTGATTTTCAATAAGCCGCCATCAAACACCCGCCCGAAATTATGAAACCCGACAGCGCCAAGAATGCGTTCGTTCCCGTAGGCAAGTTCCATCCGTCCGAGTTTAAGTGTCATGTTATCGGAGATAAATTTTGAAACCTCAAGATATCCCTGATGTAAATCGAGATTTTTTAAATCTGTCTGCGTGGTTTGTTCCTGACCGAATGTTCGGGAATCCTGAACCTGAAGAAATGCTTTCACATTTTCAACAGGCAATGCTTCAAATCCTAACCGTGAGCGGAGAAGCGTGTAAGTGTTTGCGGGTGTAAGATTGTTGAAGTCCCGCATGTCCACTTCGCTACGTACGCGAACTTCACCGCTCCATTTTGTGGATGGTGTGAAATCTTGTGCGAACGCAGTTGAAACAAACAATGCGAGGATAAAGAGAATGAAAAGATGTTTCATGTTAGTTGTTCTTTCTTTAATTGTGGATAAAATATTTTGTCTTTTTTCTAATTGAACTAACTGGTCAGACACGCATTCCTACATGTCCTACTGTTTGTCCTATTGCCGGTCTTACAATTTATTTCAATGCTTTCTTTTCTGTTATGGCTTTTTCCAGAAACTTGATTCCATCCTGTGCGGCGGTGATTGATTGCGTCAAGGATTCACGGGCAATTGTCGGATTGTGGAATCCATCAGAGTTTTCTGCTGTCCACCACTCCCACAGTGAGTGTGCCTGATCGTGATACTTGCGTGACTCTTTCAGCGCCGTAGTATCAACACCTGCATCTTTCGCCCGCGTGTACGTATCAATGAACAAGCCGATGTTATATTCCGCTTTTCGCATCTTGCCGCGGATATAATTCTGAATTGCATCAATCTGGTACTCGGCTTCCTTTTCGTTCCATTCTTTATGGCAATTCAAACACGTTTCTTTCGTCATGTATCGTGCGCTCTTCTGTCCGTGCCAGGTAAACGTTTTGTTTCCCTTCTTTGTTTTCGGCATGTGGCAATCTTTACACTCAACTCCGGCACGTTCATGTTTGCTATTCCAGAATGTTTCCGATTCGGGATGCTGAAGTTTGGAAAGCGACGCCCCGGTCACTGCATGTTTGAAGTCCTTGAAGTTAAATGTTTCCATCTTCTTATTGTAATCCAGAACGTTCACCCACGGAAAGATATTTGTCCGGGAATCTGCGTACCCGATTGCTTCCCCGGTTTTCGGGTCGTGCCCGGGATTGCAGTTGTACTCGACATGACATTGAGCGCACATGAGATTGGAATCTTTTTTATTTAAGATTCCGATAGCCCGAAAATCTCTGAACGTAATTTTCTTCATCGTGATTTGCTTGCTTTTTTCTTTGTCATACGGATACGTTCCTTCGCCGCGGTCAACCACTGCTTCAATCAACGCATCGCGAACAACTCGCGGATTTGTTCCGTGCGGGTCGTGACAATGAATGCATCCGACCGGTTGATTGATTGCACGCGCCATCTCGACAACTTTCGACGTGCGCGACCATTTTGCATCGGGCGATGGCTCGCCTTTATATTTCCATGTAAGAATTTGATTGGTGGATTTGCAACTGATGCACGTCGGGTTTGCGGCTGTTGCCGACTGTGTGATAAATGCTTTCTGGTCGCTTGTTGATGGTTCTTTATCTTCCAGAAAATCCCATACGTTTCCGGTCTTCGTAATGTTCTGCCAACTCTTTAATTGAAAACGGCCGCCGTATGCGCGGTCAACGATGTAATGGTCCATCAGCATGAACGCATGACTGCGCGGCTCATCATGCTCTTTGGTAAAACCGTGCGGCGTCATTAATTTATCGAACGTTGGCGAGCGGCTTGTCGTTGTCGCCTTCTCCAACTTCGCTTTCGATGCAAGATTCACGTGCATGAACGACTCGTACTGGTCTTTGTGACAACCGCCGCATTTCGTCAGTTCGAGATTCGTCACCGGTTTGCTCGTCGCGTCCTCAAGATGCTTTGTCAGTTCCGAGTGACATGTTGTGCAGTTCAATTTTGCATGCTTGCTTCCGGTGTGAAGTTCTTTCACTTCTTCATGGCACTCAAAACACTGCTGCGGATTCACCGCTTGCACGGGCGATGGTTCCGTTGTTTCCGGAATCAAAATGATAAAACCAACAGTGATAAATAAGAACAGGGGAATGATAGAAATAACAAATATACGTTTCATTGTTCTTCTTTCAAGATAATAGGATAATTAGATACAAAACTCTAAGACATATGCCTCTGTACAATTCTAATGCCATCAGAAACGAAGTTTATTCTCCTTTATTTTATATAAAAATCAAAAGGGCTGAACATGACCTGTTTCAGCCCTGAGAGAAAGTGAGTTATTTAACTCTCACTATTAAGAGAGAATCTCTTTGTTGAATTCTTCAACGACGACGGAAGTTATTGAGAAACGGTTTCCATCTTCTGAAATACGGTTACCCGTTCGTTACTGTTAATCGTTCGGTCAATCGCCGGATATAAGATTTGCTCTTCTTTTTGATTGTGGGCGAACAACGTATTGAGCATCGTCTGTTCGTCCGAATCAGTTTCAGGATTGCCCGATTGAATTGCGGTGTGTATTGCTTCAAGATGTTTCTTGATTACACGGTGTTCCATCCGCATTACTTCCGTCGGACCAGAGTGATGCATTCCTGTCTTTTGTTCGAAGAGTGGAAAGAGAATTTCCTCTTCCCACATGATATGTCGAAGCAATCCCGAATGAAACTCAAGAAAAAATTCTTTCGCTCTCGGAAGTTCGTTTCGTTTTAATGATTGAAATTGTTTGAAGAGATTATCCAGCCGGTCATGGTCGTCTTCATAATAGTTTGTGATGGTTGATTGGTTCATAGTGTTTTCCTTTGTTATGTGTTGATAAAAAAATTCAAGAGGCAACGACGATAAGGTCGTGCGATGCTTCGACATCAAACGGCTCGAACGAAAGAGAGCCGAAATGCTCAATCTGTTGGAAGCCGGCTTTTGACAAATTGTATTGTAAACGAGATAGTGTCACCGGGTTCAGATGAGTCGTATGAAGAGTGTGCGTCATCTGATTCTCTTTCTGCCTGAGTGTGAGAATATTAAATGCAATGACATCATCAAGATAATCATAAAAGCGGACAAATATTTTCCCATCTCGTTCTTTCACATTCTGAATCCTTTCCTTCTTCTTCATGATTCTCCCATAATTCAGTAGTTGAAGAATTACTACTCCCTGCTCATTCAACACAGAGCGAAAATTTGTCAATGCCTGATTCACTTCTGCATCAGAAAGAAGATGCGGAAGTGTATTGCCGAGACAGAAAACAGCATCTACTTTCTGCCGAACAGTATCGGAAAGATGTTGAAAATCCGAAAGAACGGTTTCGATGTTTACGTTCATTTCAACAGCACGTTGCTTCAAACGCGAAATCATTTCAGAAGAAATATCAACTGCTGTCACCTTCACTCCCAACCATGCAAGTACAAGCGAATGAAATCCTGTACCGCATCCGGCATCAATTGCTGAGTGAATACTGTACTTTGAAACGAGTCCGTTGAAAACCGGTTGTTCCCTGTTGAACCGCTTCTCAAAGTCTATCATGCTATCATAATCCTGAGCAAGCGAATCGTAAAACGATGATATTTTTTCCATAGAATACTCAGTCATTTGGACCATATTGAGGAACTTCACCCCGGTTGTGCTGATATATCGGTGATTCAATTTGCGGGAAACGCTTTAGATATTCCTCCTTTGTCATTCCGTTTTGCCAATGCCCGGTTATCATTGCTAATCCCGTTATCCCGGCAAATGTACCGACGACGAAGACGCCAAACACCCAATTCGGGATTCGAGTCTTTGTGACGGATGTCCTGATATCGAGTGTCTCCTTAACCGGACACGCTTCGACACACGCGAGACAATTCATACATTCATCACTCCACACTCTCTTCACTTTATGAACCTTGATGTTTGACGGACAGGCTTTCGTACACAGTTCACAATCAATACAGGTGGATTTGTTGCGTGTAATTTTCAACGGGCTGAACCAACTGAGAACTCCGAGCAACGCGCCATACGGACATAAAAATCTGCACCAGAAATTTTTTATGAACAGTGAAAAGACCATCAGGATAATGATTGTCCAGAGAGCAAATGAGGAAATGTTCGCGAAGAACTGATACATCTTCACGTCAGCCATTTTGTTATACGGGCTGTAAATAAATGCTTGCAAATCAGGTACGGTCATTTGCCAAATGGAATAGGCGAAGAAAAACAGCAGGAGATATTTCAATGAACGCAACGGGTAATCAAGCCATTTGGGCGGAGTGAGATTTCTTCCGAATAATTTTTTCCCGAACATCCAGAGTGATTCACTCAGCGTTCCAACCGGGCAGAGCCAACTGCAAAATGCTTTTTTCAGTAAAACTCCACCTGCAACAATCGCGATGAAAATAAAAAGCCCCGAAGGATGAACATCGTTGATGATTCCGGTTTGCAACCAATATTTCAAACTGATGAGCGCACTTATAGGAAGAAAACCTTCAACTCCCGGAGGTCGTTCAAAATATGTAGTTTCACCATTCGACATCCCCCACTGCATGAAAAGATAGAACTCAATGCCAATCCAGACGCAAAGAAGGATAAACGAGAATTGAATAGTCGAGCGGAGAAATTGTGAATCATCCCGGAGGCGATGAACAATTCGTTTATACCAGAGTGGTTCAAGCGAAAACTTTATTTTTTTCTTCCGCTGTTCCGTCGGGATTTTTTTGATTTTCAGTTTACGCGCTTCTGCCCGATGGGGAATTGTTTGAAATGTATCAACAATTGTTTTACTGAATGGTTCAGTAAACGTCAATGAATTCGTAGTAAGAACAGATGAATCAGTATTATCAGGTTTCATAGTCAGTCTATCAGATTGTTCTCAATTTTGAGATTGCCGAAGAGTACACTCTTTGAAAATGTTTTAATTTTCGGGCTATTTCCTCAAAACCAATCTGAATAGTCCAACTTGTATGCCATATTGGATATTTATATCCAATATGATTTTTGTCTATTATTTCCTGTTAAATTGAGGTTTTTTCATTTCTGATGCTAATTGTGCAACACTTTTCGTTGTGAGAAGTTGTTTCAGTTCCTCTCTCATCCTTCCCCAATGTTCATGTAACGCACACGGATGCGCATCACCACAATCATCGAACCCCAGAACACAACCATTCATAAAACTCAAACCATCTACCGCTTCGATGATTTGATACAATGTGATTTTATCGGTTGATTTTTTTAAGGCAAATCCACCGAGCGAGCCCTTGAAGGAAGAAAGCAACCCCTTTCGCGAGAGCGCCTGGAGAATTTTCGCCGCAAAATGATACGGCAAATCCAGATGTTGAGTTAATTCCTTGATTGAAGTTTTTTCACCTTCCGGTTTCAGGGCGAGAAAAAGAACTGCTTGCAGTGCATACTCACACTGCCTGCTAAAAATGATACTCATATTATTCCAATTCCTTGATACTTATTTAAGGCTTTCATATAATTTGCGCGCTCGAATGCAGACGGGTCAGCAACTGATTGTTGGCTCATACTTCCTTTCATTTGTTGAACGGAAACATAATCATGTTCTACCATCCACTTCTCCACGTCTTGCAAAACTTGAGCAATGTAGTGGTGTCCATGTTTTAACAAAGCCGAACACATCATCGTAACATCCGCGCCCGCCATCAACATTTTTATCACATCTTCTGCTGTGTGAATGCCGCCTGTCGCCGCGAGACTCGCATTCACTCTTCCATGTAAGATTGCAATCCAACGCATTGGTACTCGCGTAGCGAATGATGTGCTTAATGTAACCCCGGGCTTCACGTCTAATGTTGTCAGGTCAATATCCGGCTGATAGAAACGATTGAATAACACTAATCCATCAGCGCCCGACTGGTCAAATCGTCGAGCCACGTTCGCGAACGAACTGAAGAACGGACTTAACTTCATCGCAACGGGAATTTTCACTGCGCGTTTTACAGCGTGCAGAACTTCGAGATACCGTTCTTCCACTTCTGCGCCGGTGAGCAACGGGTCGGTTGGAATGTAATAAACATTTAGTTCAATTGCATCTGCGCCAGCCTGTTCAAGTTTTGTGGCATAATTAATCCATCCACCGACAGTAATTCCGTTCAGGCTCGCAATGACCGGGATTTCCAACGATTGTTTTGCTTTGCGAAGAAGTTCTACATACTCGTCCGGTCCCAGATTATATTCGCCGAAGTTCGGAAAGTATGTTAATGATTCTGCAAAACTTTCCGTTCCGAAGGAGAGATAATGGTCGAGTTCGGCGGCTTCATGGGCAATTTGTTCTTCAAACAAAGAGTACATCACAACCGCCGCCGCGCCGGCATCTTCAAGACGCTTCATGCTCTCAACCGAATGGGAGAGCGGACTTGATGATGGGATGATGGGATTTTTTAGTGGGATTCCAAGGTATGTTGTTTTCAAATCCATTTTTGTGTTCCTATTTCTGAATAATGTTCATTTTGTTAAAACTTCATGGAGTGCTTTGAGTAAACTTTCAGCAGTGTATGGCTTTGCAAGAAAAGCAAACACTTCTGTTTCAAGTGTAAAAGATATTTGTGAGCCGGTTGTTAATCCGCTTGAAGCAATAATTTTTACCGATGGCTCCAATTCCTTCAGTGCGAGAATCGTCGCATTACCATCCATCACCGGCATCATCATATCAGTGATGACGACATCTATATCCTGCTTTCGTTCTTTGTATAATGCAACGCCCTTTGCGCCATCGCCCGCGGTGAGTACTTTGTAGCCGTACATTTCAAGAGTGTATTTTGTAATATCCCGAACAGACGCTTCATCATCTATCACCAACACACATTCGCCGTTGCCGGGAGGATACTCAACAATAGCTTTTGTCACTTGTATCGCTTCCGCCGATTCTATAGCAGGAAGAAAAACTTTAAATGTTGTTCCGCTTCCGATATGCGAGTACACATCAATAAACCCTTCGTGTCCCTTCACAATTGCATGAACGGTTGAAAGACCGAGTCCCGTGCCGCTCGCTTGCGGTTTCGTTGTAAAGAACGGGTCAAATATTTTGGGTAATACTTCAGGGGGAATTCCTGTTCCCGTATCGCTGACAGAGAGAACAACGTACGGACCGACTTTCGCTCCGTATTGCATTTTTGCAAAATGCTCATCAATAAAAATATTTTCCGCTTTCAGTTCCAGCGAGCCGCCATCGGGCATTGCATCGCGCGCGTTCACGCACAAGTTCAATAATACTTGGTGTAATTGCGTCGGATCTCCCAACACAGTCCATAGTTCTTTTTGAATCGAGCAATGAACTTCGATTGAGCGCGGGAATGTTTCCTTCGCAATTTGTTCCATCTCTCTAATAAGATGTCGTAATTGGATATTCCCCCGCTCTCCTTCCGAACCACGTGCAAACGAAAGGATTTGTTTAATGATATGCTTTCCGCGTTCTGCGCTACTCCGGATGGTTTGAAGAATTTTCACTGCGTGGTCTGTTGTAGCATACCGCTTCAAAACATCAATGGAAAGCAATATCGGAGCGAGAACGTTATTCAAATCGTGCGCTACACCTCCGGCGAGTGTTCCTAAACTTTCGAGTCGTTGCGAACGTAAGAACTGTTCTTCAAGGCGCTTCTTTTCTGTAATATCAAGTTGAATCGCCATGAAGCCGTCAATATTTCCAAATTCATCTAACACGGGACTCATGGAAGATTCGACGATAACCTGTTTTCCTTCTTTCGTTTTGTTGTGAATTTCGCGTTTGACAAACTGTCTGTTCAACAACGTCTCCCAAATCTTTGAATAATCTTCCCGAGAAGTTGAACCACTCTTTAATATTCGTGGAGTTACTTTTCCGATTACTTCCTCCTGGGTGTAACCGTAGAGTTTGGTAAACTCAGGGTTAGCGAACGTGATAATCCCTTCTTTGTCTGTAATAAACACAACCTCACCCAACGACTCGATTGCTTTACGGAGTTTCCCAACCTCTTCTTCTACTTTGACTTTTTCCGTTATATCGGTAAGCGAGCCGACTATGGCAATGGTTTTTCCGTTTAACACGACCGGAGACTCATTCACTTCCACCCAAATTTTTCGTGCTTTCTTTCCAACCAGTTCTAAACGAAACGGGCTTTGCCGTATCCCCGTTTCGATTGCCCGTTGAGTCATATCGTACCCGATATTGTTTATCGGATTTTCAGTCGCAAGTTCTGTCCACCGGACAAGCGCTTCCTCGGGTTCACAATCAAAATAGGAACGAGTCTGTGGGCTAACATACGTAATCACATGTTCGGGTGTGTGTGAGTAGAAAAGATTCGTGCTATGTTCAACTATTTCACGGAGTTTGATTTCACTTTGCCGCAATGCTTCCTCAGCCTTTTTGCGTTCAGTAATATCATTGATAAGCGCCATCGTTCCGATGATAGTATTGTTTCCATCTCGCAACGATGCGGTCGAAATGCTGACGTGTACAAGTGTGCCATCTTTCCGTTTTCTATATGTGTCGTGAACGATATACACACCCCCTTTTCTCACTCGTTCGGCGGCACAGTTGTATTCATCAAATTTATCTTCTGTTAGATACGGCAATGACTTCCCGATTACGTCATTCTCCGTCCAGCCAAAAATCTCCTCCGATTTTGGATTCCATATCGTAACATTCCCATTCAAATCAAGAACATTGATTGCTAACGGCGAAGCCTGAATTAACGCTTCAACAATTTGGTACGATTCCCTGAGTGCTTCTTCCGAACGTTTCCGTTCGGTTATATCGCGCATGATGCCCCTGTACCCGATAATGGACCCGATAGAATCCCGTACCGTTGTTGCCGTATCAAGAACGGTAATTTTCGTTCCGTCCTTGCGTTTCAGTTCTAATTCAAAATCCTGTACGTATCCCTGTCTCCTGATAATGCGTGATTCTTCTTCTCGTTGCCGCGGCTCCCAGTACAACTCATTTGCAACATCAACCGTGAGGAGTTCTTCCTTTGAATGATACCCGAATAGTTCTACACCAGCGGGGTTGATTTCAATAATATGTCCGAACTCTGATGTAAAATAAATAACATCTTTCGATTCTTCGAACAGTGAACGGTATCGCTCTTCAGAGCGTTGTAAATCTTCCTCTGCCTGCTTCCGGCGAATCGTCATTGCAATCTGTGATGACACATATTCCAGCACTTGCAGTTCTTCATCGCCGTACGCATGTTCATCGTGATAATCCTGAACCGCCATGACGCCGATTGTTTTTCCCTCGACAATCAACGGAACGCCCAGCCAGACTGGCGATGGAATTCCGACTAATTCAATCTCTCCCTGACGAACAAGTTCTTCAAACTTTTTCTGGGGACAAAGAAGTGATTTTCCCGTTCGTAGTACATAAGCTGTCACTCCCCTTCCCGGTCTTCCCGGCGGATTCGGAACGTCAACTTCATCAACAAAGTACGGGAAACTTAATAAATCATCCTGCTCATCATACAGTGCGATATAGAAATTACTTGCATGCATAACCTCGCTGATACTATCGTGAACTCCCTTAAACAGTTCTTCCGGCGATTGCGATTTGTCTGCAAACTGAGCAATCTGGTAAACAGTGTTTTGCAAATGTTCGCGATGTTTATGCTCGGTGATATCAATTGAATCCATTATAGCGGAAGCAACTTTTCCATCTTTAATTATCGGTCCGATGATGCACGTGTACCATGCTTCGCTTCCGTACGGACCTGCCGCAGGAACTTCAAACCAGACGGAATGTTGCTTTTCAAAAACTTCCTCGACTTGTTGACGCATAAATAGTGCCGTCTCTGTCGAGACATAATCATAAATTGTCGAACCGATAACACTGTCCCGTTCATATCCGGGTGTAGCGCGATTGATATATAATATCTTCCCTTGCCTGTCAATTTCGTGGACTAATCCGGGCGAACTTTCCATCAACGAACGCCATCGCGCTTCCGATTCTCGGACACTTTCTTCAGCACGCATTTGGTTAGTAATATCGAGCCAGATACCGATAATCTCTTTCGGATTTCCTGCGGAATCGCGAATCAGTACCGTTTGGTCTTCAAACCAGCGATAGGAACCATCGGCGCACTTCCACCGGTATTCCGTCCGGGTAGTATTCTGCTTAATAACGCCGTTGTATTCCGACATTGCATGTTCGATATCGTCCGGGTGAATTCGCGATTCCCAGAATTTCGCATCTTCAATAAAGTGATTGGGAGAAAATCCTGTTATTCGTTCAACCTGTTCGCTAATCCATGTCGTTGCCAAGGTTCTGGAAACATCGGTTGTATAAAATACCATTGGCAAAGAACGGAGAACAAGTTCTTGCTGCTCTACACTGAGCCGCAAGGCGTCTTCAACCTTCTTTCGTTCTGTGATATCACGGGAAATTCCCAACACGGATGTGACCGTTCCTTCCTGATTTTTTATCGGCACAAGATGAGTGTCATGCCAACGCAATCCTGCTTTTGTCGGGAGCGGATTTTCCGACTGCATCGGTTTACCCGTTGCAAAGATTTTCCGTAGCGCTTCTCCTTGTCTCGCCGCCGCTTCACCGGGGAATAAATTCATACGTTGTTTTCCGATAATGTTTAACGGTACATCATTAAACATTTGTGCGGCGAAACTGTTGACGTACTCTACTTCATCATTTTTATTGATGATAAATATTGCATCGTGTGCGGCTTCCGAAAGCGTTCGATACCTCTCCTCGCTTGCGGCTAATTCAGCCATTGCTTGTCGTCGTTCGATTGCAAAGGCAATATGCCCGGCAATGGTAAGCAGTATTTGTACTTCTGTTTCAGTAAACACGTGCGGTGCATCGAAATACACCATGAATTTTCCCAGCAATCTATCCTGAAAAACCAACGGGATAAATCCTAATGCAACAATATGTTCTTTCTCAAACACAGGATGATACGTTGCAAGGCTTTGCTCGTTCCGAACATCCGACACGAATATCGGCGCAGGGTTTGTTGTTTGTGGATTCCACGGCGTATGCCCTTCAACCTTACTGCGATACCAATCAGAAATTCCGCGCCATGCTTTGAACCGAAGTATTCCGTCTTTATCAAAAAGAAGAAGCGAAGCGCGGTCTATATGCAAGTTCCGCGTAATTGCCGAAAGAGATTCTTGATAAATTATATCAATATCGTCCGTGTGGTTGAGCGCGGCAGTGAGGAAGTAAATAGACTGGAGTTGTTCAAATTGATTCTTTAATTTTTGCTCTTGTTGCAGCCGCTCCGAAATATCATTTGCAACGACAAGAATTCCATCTTGCCCGTTTGGCAGCCGGATCATCCGTTCCCGGATCTCAATCGAATAGGACGTCCCGTCTTTTTTGATATTTTCAACCTGATGTTCAAGAATATTCCCTGAAAGAATTTTAGTTATATGTTTCTGGACTTGTTCCCTATGTTGAGGCGGAGCCAGAAATCGCACATTATTCCCGATCAGTTCTTCCCGCGAATACCCCGTCATGCGAAAGAATGATTCGTTTGCATCGACAATCGTTCCGTTTGCATCTTCCAACATGACCCCGCTTGGAGAAAATTCGAAGAGTGTTTTATACCGTTGTTGGTCCAAGAAACGGGCTTCTTCTGCAAGTTTCCTATCGGTAATATCCGTGATAGAACCTATCGAACGAATTGCGTTTCCCTGTTCATCCCTGAAAATAAATGCCCGGTCATGGATAAAACGATACTCACCATTTTTATGTCGAAGCCGGTAATCAATTTCTATTGTAGAAGATTTTGAGAGAGCATTTTCTATTTGCCGTGTAACATGTTCGCGCTCATCCGGATGGATATAAGATTCCCAGGGAGTTTTCTTCGTACTAAGTTCTTCGGGCACATACCCTAACACGGTTTGAAGTGTTGCGCTCCAGACCGTACTGTTCTTTTTCAAGTCCCAGTCATATACAATTTCGTCTGTAATGGAAAGTACTTTTTCATACCGCTCCTGCCATTCCTTCACAATTTTACCGGAACGTTTTCTATCAGAAATATCTCGTGCGACAACCTGTACCGCCGGATTGCCTTGGTATGTAAAAGGAACTGCGGCAACTTCTACATCAATTATTTGTCCGTCAACCCTGATAAATTTTTCCTCAATGAGCGGAACCTCCCGACCTTCTTCCGTCATCATTTGTACGCGTTTACGGACAGTGTCGTGATAGTAGGGGTGAACGATGGTAAGAACTGATTTGCCTAACAACTCATCTGCATTTTTCGCCCCGAGGAGTTTCACTCCCGAAGGATTGACATACACGAACTTCCCTTCGATATGAACAGCGATTGCATCCGGCGACATTTCTACCAAACGCCGGTACCGCTCTTCGCTTTCGCGTAAAGCATCTTCTGTCTGAATTTGACCGAACAATCGTGTCTGAAATTCCTTCCACCAACCAAATGAAAATATCCCGAAGCCGGCAGAAAAAAGTGTGAGCGTAAGAATAAGTTCGCTAACATAACGATTGGGATTTGTTATTGGAGGAAGAAGCAATTCCTCCAACAACATCGGAAGTCGAATCATTCCAATCAATAAATATAAGATTGAAGCGATACCGCCAAGAACGATTGCTTTCTTAAAGAAAGACAATTTCTCCCGTTTTCTCATCTGCAAAGAACTTTTCATAATTGATGGCTTGCGTTATACAATAATTGCACCATAAGACAAGTATCACTGTTTTCTTTTTTGATTCAACAAGAAATCATTGTCGTTATTACAGAACATAACAACATCAACAACAACATTCTCTTTTTCATTCTAAGAAAACACATTTCTATCTTATTGACACAATCGGAAACTACACAATTGTTTTCCTTTTATCAACTTTTTTTTGTTGAATTTGATTTTTTTTAGTCACCGCTTTCCGGCATTGTCTTTTTGGAAGTCACTTCAGTTTTCCCGTTAGCGGGTTGTGCAAGATGCTCATACATTTTCCATCGCGTACTTATATCTCCCTGAGCGAGAATAGCCAATTCTTTGGCTCTCTCCGGTTGGCTCTTTTCAAGCATCTTGAAGCGGGTTTCGAGTTGTGTGAATTCCCGTAACGGCAACTTTGGCGGCTTTGAATCCAACTTGAAGGGATTTTCCCCTTTCTCCGCAAACAACGGATTGTATCGGAATAATTGCCAGTAACCGGTATCCACTGCCATCTTTTGGTTTTGCATTCCTTTCGTCATGTTGATACCGTGTGCGATGCAATGGCTGTAGGCAATAATCAATGACGGACCATCGTACGCTTCCGCTTCGAGGAACGCCTTCACCG
Organism: Ignavibacteriota bacterium; assembly: GCA_016212665.1. Lineage (NCBI taxonomy): Bacteria > Pseudomonadati > Ignavibacteriota > Ignavibacteriota bacterium. Next base: position 145,267 of record JACREZ010000034.1, on the reverse strand, counting down.
TGTGCAGGTCATTTGAACCCATAGCCACTTTTGCGACATAAACATTCCCGTACGTCATCGCAAGGAGTGCGAGGTCTTTCTTCTCCGTCGGTTTTCCGGCGGCTGAAAATTTTGCAACTGCCGAGCGCGGTGTTGACTTCGATGTCTGTCCGCCCGTGTTTGAATAGACTTCGGTATCCAGCACAAGAATATTTACGTTCTTGCCTGAAGCAAGGACGTGGTCAAGTCCGCCGTAGCCGATGTCGTACGCCCAACCATCACCGCCGATAATCCAGACACTTCGCTTGGTAAGATTATCTGCAAGACTCAGAAGATGTTTCGCTTCCGGCGAATTGTTGTTCGCGAGTTTTTCTTTGAGAAGTTCGACACGTCTTCGTTGTTCATAAATTCCCGCTTCATCCGATTGGTTTGCGTTGAGAATTGAGAGGACAAATTCTTCGCCAAGCGAAGGGGAAAGTTTCTCGACAAGTTCACGAGCCATCTCATTATGCTTATCAACCGTTAATCGCATCCCAAGCCCGAACTCTGCGTTGTCCTCGAACAATGAATTCGACCATGCCGGACCGCGTCCATCGTTGTTCACCGTCCAGGGAGTTGTCGGCAGATTTCCGCCGTAGATTGAAGAGCAACCCGTTGCGTTGGCAACAATCATTCTGTCGCCAAACATTTGGCTTACCAACTTCACGTACGGAGTTTCTCCGCATCCCGAACACGCGCCCGAATATTCAAACAGCGGTTCAAGGAATTGTGAACCTTTGATCGTATCGAGTTTCACCGTTCGCCGGTCAACCTCAGGAAGATTCAGGAAGAAATCATAGTTCGCACGTTCTGCTTCGCGCAACGGTAACTGTGTTTTCATGTTGATTGCCCTGACTTTCGTCTCGGTCTTACTCTTCGCGGGGCAGACATCAACACAGAGCGCACAGCCGGTGCAATCTTCCACACCGACTTGTATCGTATATTTCCAACCTTTGTATTCCGTCCCTTTGAAATCCATCGCCTTAAATGTTGACGGAGCGCCTGCAAGTTGAGACGGTTCATATACTTTCGCCCGTATCGTCGCGTGCGGGCAAACTAACACACATTTATTGCATTGAATACAAATCTCCGGCTCCCACACCGGAACTTCCTGCGCGATGTTTCTCTTTTCCCACTTTGCAGTTGCCGTCGGGAATGTTCCATCCACCGGCATTGCGCTGACGGGAAGTCTGTCGCCATATCCGGCAATAATTTCTGCTGTAACATTCCTCACATACTCAGGCGCGTTCGGAGAAACGACCGGAGGCATTTCGATTGTACTTGTGATGGTGTTCGGCACATTCACTTCAAATAAGTTGGCAAGCGTCTCATCAATCGCTTTGAAGTTTTGCTTGATAATATCTTCCCCTTTTTTCCCATACGTTTTTTCGACAGAGTGTTTGATTGCCTCGATCGCTTCTTCACGCGGCAGAACACCGGAGATTGCAAAGAAGCATGTCTGCATAATCGTATTGATGCGCCCGCCCATTCCCGTTTGACGCGCCACTTTGTATGCATCAATCACATACAACTTTAATTTCTTTTTGATGATTTCTTTTTGAATATGTTTTGGAAGTTGGTTCCACACTTCATCGGGACCATAAATGCTGTTCAGCAAAAATGTTCCGCCTTCGATTGCCGTTTGCAACACATCATATTTTTCAAGAAAGAACCATTGATGGCACGCGATGAAGCTTGCACGGTCAATTAAATAACTTGAATGAATCGGCTTCGGACCGAATCGTAAATGCGATGTCGTTGTCGAGCCGGATTTTTTTGAGTCATAGACGAAATATCCCTGTGCATAGAAATCCGTATCTTCACCGATGATTTTGATGGAGTTTTTATTCGCGCTCACCGTTCCATCAGCGCCCAGCCCGTAGAACATCGCACGAACAACTTCTTTTCCTTCTGTCGTGAACTCCGTGTCGTAGTCGAGACTTGTGTTCCCGACATCATCCTTGATTCCAACCGTGAAATGGTTTTTCGGCGTTGTTTTTTTCAACTCATCGAACACCGATTTTACCATCGTTGGCGTAAACTCTTTCGAAGACAATCCATATCTTCCACCAATAATTTTTGGCAACGGTGCAGACGACCAACTTTCATGCAACGCGGTAATCACATCCTGATACAACGGCTCGCCGGTCGCACCCGGTTCTTTTGTTCTGTCAAGCACAGCAATGAATTTTACGCTTGATGGAATTGCGTGGACAAAACTCTTCACATCAAACGGACGGTACAAACGAACTTTCAACAAGCCAACATTCTCACCACGCTCATTCATATATTCGACCGCTTCCTGCGCCGCTTCCGCGCCTGAACCCATCATGATAACAATTCGCTCTGCATTCGGCGAACCGACGTATTGGAACAACTCATATTTCCTTCCGACCTGTTCATAAAACTTATCCATTGCTTTTTGAACAATAGCCGGACACGCATCGTAGTAAGGATTCGCTGTCTCACGCGCCTGAAAGAACACGTCAGGATTTTGTGCCGAGCCGCGCATCACGGGATGTTCCGGCGTAAGTGCGCGTGACCGATGCGCACGAACAAGGTCATCATTAATAAGCGCACGAAGGTCATCTTCATTCAACTGTTCTATTTTCATCACTTCATGCGACGTTCTGAAACCATCGAAGAAATGAACGAACGGAACACGCGATTCTAACGACGCGGCTTGTGCAATCAACGCCATGTCCATTACCTCCTGCACGGAGTTGGAAGACAACATTCCCCAGCCGGTCTGACGGATTGCCATCACGTCGCTATGGTCTCCGAAAATTGAAAGAGCATGAGTTGCCACCGTTCGCGCCGCGACATGAAACACGGTTGAGGTAAGTTCGCCGGCGATTTTGTACATGTTCGGAATCATCAACAACAAACCCTGAGCGGAAGTAAATGTCGTGGAAAGCGCTCCTGCCTGCAACGCTCCATGCACTGCGCCCGCCGCGCCCCCTTCACTCTGCATTTCTACAACCGAGGGGACTGTTCCCCATAAATTTTTCTTCCCGAGCGCCGACCATTCGTCCGACCACTCGCCCATCGGCGAGGAGGGAGTGATGGGATAAATTGCGATAACCTCGTTCAGTTTATGTGCAACATATGCGGCGGCTTCGTTGCCGTCAATCGTTACCATCGTGCGTTTTCGATTCTTCAATTCTTTTCCTGTCTGAGCAGACATTGTTCGATGTACCTTTCTTCTTCTTAATTCAGTATGATTGTGTAAAAAAATCTTAGAGTATAAGGGGTTGTCCAAAAGTCGTAGGCGCAACCTTTATGGTTGCGGTTCCAAATAAAAACGCAGACGTAAAGTCTGCGGCTACACGCCAATCGGACTTTTCGGACAACCTCAAAGAAACAAGTGAGAATTGTCCGTATTTCGGTAGGTTAATTGGCAAGAATCATTCCATGATTTTTTGGAAAAACAGTTTCATACTGATTGTTCTTATTGAAAAGAACATCGAACTTCTCAGAGATGAAATTCAAAGAATCATTTATTGCAGGAATGAGACTGAGGAAAATGAAAGTGCGACTCACTTTCTGCTTTAGGATTAGCAGTCACACAAATTTTGATTGATGTTTTGGAAAAAGTGAGTCGCACTTTCCCCTTCATATCAATACAATTTTTGCAATTCCTCTATGGTCAAAGGCTTTGCAATTATCCTTTTCTCCCTGTCCACCAAGAACATCGTTGGCGTAGTGATATTCCCCCCAGATTTGGGACACGAAGAAAAGAGAGTTTCGTAATACCAAGAAAGGTCCGAAATGGAAGAACAACAAAAACAACAACGAAGAATATTTAATAAAGAATGTTAACTCAATGCCGTACGGTTGGTTACAGAGGGTGGAAGACGAGTGACAGAAGTAACACGGGATATCAGTATATATGAAAACAATGTTCATCATGGAAATCACAGATGATGACAGACAGGGAGAATGCGCACCCGGTTTTATTTGTCACACCCGCTTTGTAATATTAATCTTCCATCATGGCTAACTTTTACCCAGAAGCCCTTTCCCGGTTCAAGCGTTGTCACAGTATAATATCCATTATTGTATCCAAAGTATTGCGAAAGATACAATCCGGGTGGAGTAGAGGTAATGTGTGATACATTAACAGAATCAGATAATGATCCGATTAAATTCCACCCCTGTGTAAGACTTACTGAATCTGTTGTACGTTGGTACCCGGTAAAACTAACCGAGGTTGCTTCAGAGAACTTTAGCCAATATCCTCTGGCTGTCGTTAATGTATCCTCACCAATATACCCGTTGGTGAATAGATACGCTTGAGATATTGATGATGGGAATAATACACTCTTAGAATAATTTTGCACGGATAAAGGAAGTGAGACTAAATTCCAGCCGGACTGGTATGCAACCGATTGACTTGTAGTGGGAGAAGAATCAGGTCTGATGTAAAAATAAACATTATCCAAATACAGAGTAGGAAAATCGCCCGCGATAAGCAATTGAGCAAGATGACGTTTTGTAGTCAGTGCCGTAAATTCCGATAACCGGATATCTATACCGACCCAGTTTCTACCACTGAGCAAAGGATATACATCAGAATTTATCGTTACCTCAGATTCAACATCATCACCCCCCGAATAAATTCCATTCGCTCCGAAATCCACTAATTTTACTCTTAGATTTTTGGCTGCTGTAATGTTTTCAGGAATCCAAACATCCATATGAAAATTATTCATTGTTGAGACATCTATGGTATAGGTAGCGAACTCTATCCCGGCAAAAGTGAGATTTGTATATTTTTTAACATGATCGTCTATAATGTTTACATCTGACACGTCAGCCATGTCCCATGAAGTTGACCATGAATCAACAGGAACGTTAGAATATGCATCGCTAAACAAAGAGAGCACGCTATCACCAGCTATTGTGGGCGCCTCAGCCGGTAACAATGGCTCATTAGTTTCTATGGTCTTGTTATAGAAATAAATATTATCTACAAAGATAGTAGAAAGTGTTCCCGATATTATTAATTGAGCAAGATGGCCACGTGTAACAAGTGCTGTAAATTGTGAAAGCGGAACATCAATGCCGACCCATGTTCTTTTGACCAAGGCAGGTGTTGTAACGGTGTTGAATTGTAGTTCCGATTCAACATCATCACCCCCCGAATAAATTCCATTCGCTCCAAAATCCACTAATTTAACTTTGTATATCGATGATGAGGTAATTGTATCAGGAGTCCATATATCCATGTGGAAATAGGTTGTATTCAAACCATTGATTGTAGGGGATGTAAATTCAATTCCGGCATACACAAGATTTGTATATTTTTTCATGTCATTGCCTGTTACCTGTACATCACTGACATCCGCCATATCCCAGGATGCAGACCATGTAGTTACAGGGACATTGGTATATGTATTACTGTAAACCGAAATGACGCTATCAGGCAATGCCGTTGGAATCGGTGCGGAGACAACCGGCTCATTTGAATATATTGCCGAAGAGGGAATAAATTCAAACGAGGTAATTATTGCTTCGACCCGTTCAGTATCAACGGGTATTCCTCCATTATTACAAAGCCAAAGATTCATGTGAACCTTTTCGTTCCCGGGATGCGGAATAAATGCTCCCTCATAACGCCACTGACTTATCAACAAACCTGTTCCAGAATAACTTAAAAAGTTGATACTGTCGGGTTCCCAACTGATAGAACCGCTTGAGATTTCCATTGAGGTAGGCATATTCCACCTATACATGTGGCCTGTTTGGTCGTAAGGCTGAACAACGTATTGTGCATTTAATCCCTGCCCGTTACCCCATCGCGAATATTCAATATCAATTTCTCTGTGAGTTTCTTCCGGTGCATTATCCCAAGTAAAAAGTCCTAACACAGCATTGCTATCCAATGCGCCAACTCTACTTCCTATATGAAAAATATATTTTCCATACCCAAAGGATTTCTTTGATATTAGCTCGGGGCATTGCCAACGACCATCCCTCAAAGTTATTTTCAAATGTAACTGACCTAAACTATCAACCCAAACGTTATCTGAACTATCAGAAAAATAATTCGCACCGGGACCAACAGGAGAAGCGCTTGCTTTTGCCCACCACTCATACCCTGAAAACGAGAATGGCTTACCATAGCGAAATGTATCTACGCTCGCCACAGAAATCATTAATAATTGTTGTTCATCGAATTGTATCGGTGGTGATGAACCTACAGGAATAAGGTATGCATTTATCATAATTGCATAGATATCACTTCCGCCGCTTACTATCGAACAGGTCCATGTCGAATCAGATGCAATAGAAGTCAACGGTTGGCTTGCCGAAGGTTTGACCCACCATCCTGCTCCATCCATAAAAATATAGACGACCACATTATATGCAGATGGATTTACTCCATGAACTTTTCCATGCAATACTTCTGATGAACCGTAAGGTGGTACGGATGTCAATTCTATAGAGATAGATTTATTCTGTTGTAATTTTTTCTCTTCTTGTTTTCGATTATCTACTTCATTTCCCTGCAATGAATAACTTGTTACTTGTACCGTAAATACGAACAATGTGACAAGAAGAATGACAAGTATAGTATTGATGTAACAGCGAGTTCTCATACACACATTTCCGTTATTAATATATACTTCTCTTTCTTGAGAAGGCAACTTGGGCACAACACGTTTGAAAGTTATCTGGAATTAAGGCAAACAGCAAAACACGAAAATGTACTTAGTATCTAATCGGTATAAAATCAAACTACATATTAATCATTTGTCAGAACAGAGGATACGTAAACATCTATTCTACGCACACGACCATCTCGTTTAAATATTGACGAGCTCGTCTTCTTATCGAGGCTAAGTTCTTTTTGTTTAACAACCTTCCCGGTTCGATTCGTAATGTGAAGTTTGGGATTCACAGATAAATGATATACAACAGGAACTTGACAAAATGTAAATGCTAAACTACCTTTATTAATCTTTATCGATTTTTCTTCTTGGGCAACATCAATGTACTCGAATAATTTAGATTCCTTTAGGAATTCGTCCACATCTAACAATTCCGGGTGAAAAATAATTTTTCCATCATTGATAAAAAGTCCTAACTCTACAAACCTAGAAATGATATCTTCTTTTACTTGACCACTCATCCCCGGTTGCTGCGCACCTTTGTTTCTGGGGGTATGAGAATAAGGGTCAATCGGAAATGCACCGTATACCGCCGGGGATTTATGTACTCCAATACCCTCTTTAATTTCTTTATAATGAGTTGCTAATCTTTGTATAACAGTACCATCATCATTATTTCGGCGCGCTTGTAATATTACTTCCTGAACAGCGATAAGCAATTTTGAAACCATGTGCCAGTATATACATCCCAATCCTTCATATTTATAAAATGTCCCCGACCGTCCTGTAAATGATTGGTGGTCAAACAGGCGCTCGTACATATCAACAACTATATCTTTCTCTTTTTTAACTAACGCAGAATACTTCTCATCGTTTATATTATCAAGGGCAGAGAGTAATACATTCTTATTTCTGAATTCACTATTAAAGTGTACTTTCCCCGTCACATCCATTGTAACAATCTGTCGGTTTCCATCTTTGAGAAGCAACTTAAGTAATTTTGATTTTGTATACTGATGCTTCGCCAGATTATTTTTTTCTACAAAGCGCGGTAATAACCGATCCGGATAAAGCATATAACTATTCTGGTCAATTCTATACATGGAACTCTTTTTAAGAGAATCCAGAACTAACAATGCCTCACTTGCAGAAAGATAACCGGAACTTAAAATTGCCACCTGCCCTTCCAGCATTTCATACAAATTTCGGATTGAAATTTCATTATTGTTTTCGACCTTCATCAAGGTATATGCTTGATACATATTATCCTCGCGTTTGTTTGCTTTTATCGTGTGGTCAATATATTTCAAGGACAATTCGGAAAATTCCAGCATGGAAGAAATATCAACTTTTTTCCTTCTTCCCGACAATCCTTTCTTGTACACAACACTTCTAAAGTTACTGCCTGCCTGCCCAAGATTGTCGAGAATTACTTTTCGTTGTCTGTTCGTTACTGGACCAATCAAGAGAGGCTCAAACTTGAGGAATATTTTCTTTATTGAAGTGAACAGGAATTCGACTTCTTCTGATATGAGTGCATATTTTTTTTCATCCAATGCCCAAATCAGTTCTCGAAAGACACAGATATATCTTCTTAGATAGCATAACGTAACCATGGAAACACCGAAACCGACAAGTGCATTATTCGCATCGTTCCACTCAGGCCGTTGAGTATTCATCCAAATACCTGCTTCAGGAATAAAATTGGAAAGTTTTGATAGTATTGATACAATCATTTTTTCAATCAAATTGACATGAACAATCTCACCTCTTTTGTTCAGGATGAATTTACCATCAGTTCCAATTTGATTAACTCTTTTTTGAATCTCTTTATCCAGGTTCATATCAAAATCAATAGTGCAATGTGGGTCTTGTAACATTGCAGAATATGATTTTATTCGATACGGTACATTCGCATACGCAAAAATATCTTTTAGTAATAATGTCTGAATTTTTTCCCGATGATAATGCGACGATATCTCCAATAATTTCACCAAGTAGATTACTTGGTGGTCCCCCCAATATCCAATGTACGACCATTCGTCGTGGGGATTAATAGATTCCCAATCAAAACCGTCTCGTGTCACCCTGTACGGATTATATCCATCAACCGTTGAGGCATTGACAAATTTCGTAATCATGCCTTCAACGTACTCCGGGTAACTCAATGCTAATGCTTCCCAATTTTGAAATATATCTCTCCAATTACCTTCGTAATTGAGAATTTTCTCACCATTATCGTCTTTTGTTTCAATAGAGAAAAGATTCCATGGTCGGCTTGGGTCGCCATGACGGCGACTAAATGTGAGGGGTAAATATTCATAGCATAATTTTTCAAAATCCAGAGAGCGAAGAGTCTCTGCTTTGAAAAATAATTCAGAACGTTGAAATTTTTCCGGTAAGCGCTGGAAAAACCCTTTGAATTGTTTTGCTATCTTTTTATTTCCCTTTCGAATAAAAGAAATAAAATCATGTTTATTGATTGTATATCCATCATCAAATACTCCCCCGCGCATCACATTATATAAGACGTTAGAATAATGACGAGAACAAACGAGAAAATCTTCTGTTAATTGTAATCCATCCGCACTTGCAATGATTTTCCTGAGACGGCTTGTCCCTAAGGCAACATCTTCCATGACCAATTTTGCGATATTCCTTTTTCCCTGAAGCAAGCTTTTCACCTCAGCTACTTTTCTTGCGTCCTGATTAATATCAGCCACAAGCAACCATTCTTTTTCACCCACCTGGGAAACGTTACATTCCGCATGAATAAAATACGCACCCCGTTCGCCATGAACATCTGTCTCTTGTCGTATGGCATGCCCGGTTCTAAACGCGTCTAATTGTTCAGACGAAAGGAGAATTTTTTTATTGTCTAAGCCAACAGACCATACAATCGTTGCTTTTAATGCTTCGTTTGGTTCAGCCTTGTCAATAGGGATAGAACTCAGTGCAAAGATGCCTAAACCTGATTCAACCTCTAACTCATTTTTTTTATATCCGTCGATGAGCGTGCTATACTCTTGTTGAAAACGACGACTCAGATCGGATGGAAGAATATTTTGAATCCCATCCAGTATTTCGACCTTTATTGGATAGTGATTATGATTCGATAGTTGAGCTCGTTTTATAAATCCATATTTTTTACTGTTGAACCATGAATAACGAAATGTAACAGATAAATCGTGATTGATTTCCTCATAAACGATTTTATTCCCATATATATTTTTATAAAGATTATTTTCGACCCTGTATATTCCTTCACATCGAATAGAAAACGGTTCCCATAAATATTGTTTATCAGACAATGAAACTAATAGGATGGTTTTACTACCTGTATGTTCATGAGAATCGTGAATCTTATCATCCGTGTAGTAAGGGAAAAGGGCATTATCAGGATTTTTTCGGCCTGCAGTGAGCCCTCCATTACTTGAAATAAACATCCAGTGATCAGAATCGCTTACAATGCTCATGAAAAAAGGTTGCATTTGATTGTAATTGGATATTTTGTAAAATTTTTCTCCCTCAATCTCTACATAAGTGCCTTCTACAGACTGATGGAAAGCAGTAAATCCAGAGACTTTTCTATGCATCGTTTTCTTTATCATTCACAAAACCTTTATTCAATTATTGCTCCGGTATTATTAACCGCATAGCAATATTACAAATTCATTGATGAAGTTACATGTTCATTTGAACAAAAATCCCAGTCAAACTACTGGGATTTTATTTGTAATGAAATTTATTGTACTGAGGATGATTCAATAAACACGAGGCTGTCCAAAAATTATATTATAACTTGTAATTTCCGAGGATGGAATTGGATGTTTTTATAATACCTGTCATAACATACATTTATCGGACAACCTCGTTAGGAAGTTCTTTTCGATCGTGTAATCCTTAACTATTAGTTTATTATTTGTTCTACAAGATCTTCCTTTATTTTAACCACTTATTCTACTATTTCATGATTACCATTTTCTTCATCTCGCTGAAGCTACCCGCGTTCATCTTATAGAAATACAGACCGCTTGGTAAATTCTGTGAGTCAAATTCAATATTTTTTACACCTGCATTCTGCATTTCACTAACTAACGTTGCCACCTCCTGGCCTAACATATTAAATACTTTTAGAGAGACAAATTCGTTTGTCGCTAAGGAGTAATGAATGATAGTTGTTGGGTTGAAAGGGTTGGGATAGTTCTGACTTAATGAGAATTCGCTCGGCATGATATAATTATTTGTTTCTGGCGGAGACGGAGGTAACTCTGAATTCGGCATAATACTGATTCTGTTCCCGGCATAAGTTAGGACTGATGAAAGTATTAACGAACCGGCTGTATTTACCTTTACCCAATATGCTTTTCCCGGTTCAATAGAGCTTGAGACTGCATATCCTGTTTCACTGTAATCAAAAAACTGTGAGGTTTCCATACCTGAGGGATCTGAAGTGATACTTGTAACATCGATCGGTGCGCTAATCGAGCCTATCATATTCCATCCTTCGACAACAGGAATCGTTATTGAGGTAATTGAAGTACCACCGAACGTAACGGAAGTTGCATTATCGAATTTTATCCAGTATCCTTTCCCATTTTCTAAAATGTCGGCGGTAGAATATCCACCACTATAGGCAAAAGCAGCAGTTGTTGCAGTCGGGAATACAGCAGATTTTGCATAATTTGAAATGGTCGAGGGAACTGAAACCATATTCCATTTCGCATGGTACTCTGTCGGAATCATACCTCTGTAGAAATACACGTTATCAATAAACATGGTTCGTAGATCGCCGGAGATAATCATTTGTGCAAGATGACCTCTTGTCGTAAGACCGGTAAAGCTTGATAACGGAAGATCAAAACTAACCCAACTCCCCGTAGCAAGCGCAGGAGTTGTCGATGCACTAAAAGTTAATTCATGTTCTACGTCATCACCACCGCCCCATACTCCGCCCGCTCCAAAATCTACTATTTTAATTTTGAAAATCTTTGGGGACGCCGTTGAATCAGGTGTCCAGAAATCCATGTGGAAGTAATTCATCGCAGAGGCATTAATCGTACTTGAAGTAAATTCAATTCCCGCAAACACAAGACTTGTATATTTCTTGGTGTCGTTCCCTGCAATTTGTACATCACTCACATCCGCCATATCCCACCCGGCAGACCATGTATCAACGGTAACATTCGTGTATGCGTTGCTGAACAATGAAATAACTTCTCCTGCAGGAACCGTCGGTGTGGGTGCGGCGACACTCGGCTCAGTTTCGGCTCCGGCGTAGAAATACACATTATCAATAAATACAGTTCTTAGATCGCCCGAAATAATAAGTTGGGCAAGATGAGCCTTTGTTGTAAGACCTGTGAAGTTTGCCAAAGGAATGTTAAGACTCATCCAGTTGCCAGTTGAAAGCGCGGGAACTGAGGAAGCATTCAACGTTAATTCATGCTCAACATCATCTCCACCGCTCCATGCGCCATCAGCCCCAAAATCAACCAATTTTATTTTGAATATTTTTGGTAACGCTGTTGAATCCGGGGTCCACATATCCATGTGGAAAAAGTTCATTGCTGTTGCATTAATCGTGCTAGACGTAAATTCAATTCCGGCAAATACAAGACTCGTATATTTCTTGGTGTCGTTACCTGCAATTTGTATATCACTCACATCAGCATTATCCCACACTGCCGACCATGTATCAACCGTTACGTTGGTATAGGCATTGCTGAATAACGAGATTACATTTTCTGCAGATACTGTAGGAGTTGGGGCTGCGGTAGCCGGTTCTGTTTCTGCTCCTGCATAGAAATAAACATTGTCTATAAACACAGTTCTTAGATCGCCCGAAATAATCATTTGTGCAAGATGACCTCTTGTTGTAAGACCGGTAAAGTTTGATAGGGGAATATCAAAACTCATCCAGTTCCCGGTTGTAAGTGGAGGAATGGATGAAGCATTAAATGTTAATTCATGCTCAACATCATCTCCACCGCTCCATGCGCCATCAGCACCAAAATCAACTATTTTAAGTTTGAATATTTTTGGTAACGCTGTTGAATCCGGGGTCCACATATCCATGTGGAAAAAGTTCATTGCTGTTGCATTAATCGTGCTTGAGGTAAATTCAATTCCGGCAAAAGTGAGATTTGAGTACTTTTTTGTATCGTCACCGACAATCTGTACATCACTCACATCAGCCATATCCCAGACAGCAGACCATGTATCAACTGTTACATTGGTGTACGCATTACTAAATAATGAAATAACATTACTCGATGGAAGAGTGGGTGTGGGTGCGGCAATCGTAGGTTGCGTTGCGGGTAAAATTGCAGAAAAAGTAATATTATCAAAATAAACTACATTATCTGAAGTTCTTCCACCAAGATTAAAATCGGGGAATACAATTATTTGATCAATGTTCGTCGATGCTGGATTACCAATCCGTGCCGAAAAATCGAAAGTTAATTCTTCCCATTCATTAATCTTTGTATTCGCGACTTTAATTTCTCCGTCCGAACCTCCGACTGAGGTTGCAAATTTGATGCCTACGTCACTAATTACAGATTTGTAAACCATCATTTTAATTGTGCAATTGGTTGCATCTAATGTAAATGTTCCGAGATCGGTAGTGTGCTGGCTTTCACAACCAGCCCACGGCTGACCTGCCTGTAATGCTGTAAATTGAGCCACGTAGCTCGAAGTATTTATCCCTGTTGCTGAGGGATTAGCAACGACCTGAAGTGCAGGATTCGTACTATTTTCAAATACGGTCCAAGTCCACGTTCCACCATTTCCACCAGGTTCAAACGTAACGGGAACGTTTTGAGCGAACGATATACTGCTCAGTAATACGCATGTTAGAACATATAGATAAAAGTGTTTCATGTTCATTTTCCTTTATGAGATTAGATTTTGTGTGATTTGTTATGGTTAATTAATTTATTTAAGTATAGATAATCGATTGTTTCTATTTTCGTTCTGTGCCAACAATAGATAAACTCATTTTGTTTTACGATGTTGTAAATAGGTTATAAATGATTTTTTAGGAGTACGATTCTCATTAAAAACGCCCCAATGTTTTTCTACATCATCGGGACCAGATTTTTCACCGCCACCCTTCCATGATTCATCAAATGCCTCAAATATGAATGTGGGGATTTTATTTTTCTCTATCCATCCATGAATATTGATGAGGAATTGCTCTTGAGCCTCTACGCTTACCTCACCCTTTATCAATGTCCCCTGTTCATCTCTTCCTCTTTTTGTAGAATCATACATTGTCGCCCAGCCGGTTTCTCCAAGAACAATTTGTTTTCCGGGATGCATTTCCTGAATGAAGCGAAATGTTTCATCTAACCAGGATATTCCGTTGCTGAGTGTCTTCCCGTTCCAAAGTGGATGAAGATGTGTAACAAGAAAATCAATTTCACTCGCGACCAACTTACTCTCTTCTTTGTTCCAAAAATTATAATCGTCGGCAGTTGTTACCGGAACATCTGTATATTTTCGTATAGCTCGTATATACCTTATAAGTACATCCGAATTCATTTTGTGCCCCGACCACGCGACCTGTGTCTCATTCCCAACACTTACACCAACAATATGCTTCTCGTATTGACGAACCAATGAAATGCACTGCAATAGTTGTTCTATGTTTGCATTTTTCATACTTGAATTGCCGGTCTCGTTTTCAATCCAAACTCCAAGCAAAACCTTTATAGAAAAGTTTTTTTCGTTAATCACTTCTAAAAGATATTCGGTATTAACATCCGCACTATAAACTCTTATGAGATTCCAATGCTTTGCCATGATAGACACATCTTCCCTTATCTCATCTTTGGTAGGATTATTCCCTCCGGGCGACTGACCTTTTCGGTAACAGCCATAGGCGATTGCATTTCCAATCCACTGTTTACCTATGTATGGATTGAATTTCCTGGTTTCATTAACAGAAATTTTATTAAAGACTACTTCTGATTCGAGTTCTTGTTTTATCTGTGAAATCATTGGTTCTCCTTTACGCCCCTTTAGTACAACACTGTTTTGGGCGTTTAATAATTCAAGGAAGCAATACACCAACAATATGGATAGGATGAGATTTTTCACCGTAGCATTCTTCGTCCATTTATGAAGACAACTGAGATTATTAGTTCATGTCTCATCATTTAGGATTCCTTTTTTTCCGGTTGAGAAGTAGTGCCTCTTCTCCTTTCTAATTCCATACGAACCTCGTGTGCTCTTTCTGCGGTAATGGGATAAGAAACTACAGCCCATATTGCTAACACTGACGCCAGCAATGGTATTCCGGCATCGAATAATCGCATGAGAAATATTGTCTGTGCGGTTTGGTTTCCACCAAGAGCAAGGTCAAAGCCCGTTGCATTGAGGAGGAAACCTCCTCCGGCAAGTGCTGCCGCCATACCAAGTTTAACAACCCACCAGAAAATTGAACTATACATCCCTTCACGTCGTTCACGAGTTTGTAATTCATCCACATCAACAACATCAGCAACCATTGAAGGAATGAGAGTGAATAATCCGCCTAAGCCAAATGCTATTAAGGGTGCCGGAAGAACACTGAGGAGAGGAATGTTGGGATCGTAACATATCCACTTCAGCCCATAACCAAGAATCGAAATCAACGTCGAAACAAAAAATGCTTTCCTTTTTCCAATCTTTGTTCCAAGCCAAGTTACAAATGCAATAACAATGAATGTTCCTGCGGCACCGACAGTCCCGGCAATGCCTGCGTATTTTGCCCCCAAGGTTTGATCCCCTTGTGCCACATAATAAATAATTACATAAGATTGAAATGATGAAACAAGAATGAAACCATTAAAAACTAAGAACGTGGCAAGGCAGAGTTTTTGAAATGGACCGGATTTCAATGTTACTCCAAAACCTTTAAAGAATCGTTTACTATTTTGCAATAAGGCGCTGCCTTCTACTTGCTTTGTTACTCCCTTTTGATTTGTTTCTTCCTGTTCGGCAACTTCTTTGAATCGTTCTTTTAAGAATATTGCCGGTAAAATACCGAACCCGATCGTAACAATGCCAATGATAATTGATAAACCTGCTGCCCCGGAAACTTGGTCGAGAAAAAAATCTTTGTTTGTCATGATCCACAAAAACCAAGGAGAAATGATATAGGCAATTTGACCGAGAAAGTTTTGTACTCCCATAAGTCGCGTGCGCTCATTGTAATCAGGAGTGAGTTCGTATCCGAGGGCAACCCAGGGTGCGGCATATACAGTATAAGCGATATAAAAAAGGATGGAACCAATGAGGAAGTAAACAAAATAAAATGTTTCCGTCTGTCCCTTAGGTAATTGCCACAACAAAGCAAAAATAATTCCTGAACCGATTGCCCCTGTAAAAATATATGGTCTTCTTCGTCCCCACTTCGATCGGGTATGGTCAGAAATAAATCCCATGACAGGATCGATAAACGCATCGACGAGGCGTGGCAACGCCCCTAGGATTCCAACAATAGCAGGATTCATTCCCAATCCAAGGTTGAGAACAATCATCATCCCTCCAATCGCAGCTGCCAGTAGATTATTAACAAACGCTCCTGAACCATAAGCAACTTTTTTGGAAAATGAAATCCTATCTTCCGGTGCCGTTTCGTAATTGTTAAAATAATTCATAGACAGTCCTCCTTTTCATACTTGCTCTTTGAACGCAAACTCTCTTGAAGAGAAAACAGAGAGAGAAAATGCTCTTTAAAAAAATCATTCAACCTCCTTGTAAACCCGCACCCAATCAATAAGCATCGTTTGCGGAAACGGCGTTGTAGCATTTGGTGAGCCTACATAATCACCGCCTACTGCAAGATTAAGAATAATATAAAACGGATGGTCGAACACCCATGTCCCGGTAATGTTTGCGGGAGTTATCACCTGATAAAGTGTATCATCGACAAAATATTTCAAATAATCTTTTCCCCATGCTACTGCAAAAGTATGGAAACGATTATCGAACCTGTCATTAATTAAATAATAGGGTTTCGTGATTGCATTTCTGCCAGAGTAGTTAGGTCCGTGAGCGCTACCGTTTATACCATTGGGAATTTGACCTCGATATTCCATAATATCTATCTCGCCGCACTTGGGCCAAGTCACAGAATCATCGTTTGCGCCAAGCATCCAAAAGGCGGGCCAGAGACCCTGCCCTACCGGTAATTTGATACGTGCTTCAACTCTTCCGTATGTGAATTCAGCCAACCCCTTAGTTGTGATTCTGGCAGAAGTATAACTTTGTCCCTTGTAATATTCTTTGCGCGCAGTGATTGCAAGATTCCCTACTCCATCTTGAGAAATATTTTCCGGACGATTAGTATCATATTCAAGTTGATTATTTCCCCAGCCCGACCCTATTTCATGGCTCCAACGAGTAGAATCAATCTGCGTTCCTGCGACACCGTTAAATTCGTCTTGCCAAACAAGGCTTAAGCTCGGTTGTTCAGGTTCGGTTGTATGATTACATCCTGCAAGAGCAAGAAAAATTACAACATAACAACCATGAATGCCGGATAGCAAAGTTAACTGCTTCGATAATTTAATGAAGTCGTTCCAAGTCATAATAATATCCTTCAGGTTATTCATTTCGATTTAGATGTAGATCGTTTTACCCGTTTACGGGCTGACCGTTGAAATAAGTTTGGTTCGCTTAATGCTTCATCAAGGGCGAGTGTTGCCGCTCCTATAGCAACGGCTTGAGGACCGATTTTGCTTGTCCCTATTTCTACATTAGAACCGGGATTCAATAACGTACTCCGTTTCACTTTATCACGAATCTGTTCAGTAAGTAATGTTCCTAAGCGCGCCATCCCTCCGCCAAGAATTACCATCGCGGGATTCATAGTATTAACTAAACTTGCTATTGCTATTCCCATGTAAGTTGATAGTTCACTTACCACTTGAAGGGCAAGAGGGTCGTTGGATAATGCAGCGTTCTCAATATCCGTCATGGTTAATGAATTTCCAGCGAGCAAACTTTTCGGGTACTTGTTCCGTAACTCTCTTGCTCGAGCAACCAGCGCCTCTGCACCAACAAACGTGGTCAGACAACCTTTTAGCCCGCAAACACATTGTTTACCATTTATATCAATTGGGATGTGACCGATTTCGCCTGCTAAACCTGACGAGCCCCGATATATATTTCCTCCAAAAATATATCCGGCGCCTATTCCATACCCCATTTTAATAAAGATACGGTCATCCACTCCCCGCCCGGCTCCCCACCAATATTCTGCAAGCGCCGCAAGGTTGGCATCGTTATCTACGTGAGCAGGCACGTTATACTTTTGTTGGAGACGTTCTAATCCTGTTCTCCCCTGCCATGCAGGAATAACAACTTCAGAAAGCCAATTCGGACGAATCGGGTCGATTGGACTTGGCAAAGCAACGCCTATTCGAAATAATCGTTTCACTCCCTTATCTTGAGTTGCAATACACTTGTCGCAGAGTTCAAACACCAACTCACGAGTTCCTTCCGGGTCTGTACGAACGGGATGATTTTTTTCTTTCCAAACAAGCACTTTGCCCCGCATATTGGTAATAACAACAGAAACGTGGGTTGCTCCAATATCTACTCCAATGATATATCGTGCATTGTCTTGGAATTCAAGAACAATAGGGGGCCTTCCACCGCGCGATTTCCCTATGCCAACTTCGGCTACCAACCCCGTTTTGAGGAGCGGTACTAAAATTTCAGAGACAGTAGAACGAGATAAACCGAGTCGTCTTGCGACATCAGCGCGGGAAATTTGACGCTCGCTCCAAATTAGCCGCAACACCGATTCAGCTAATGGACGATTACGAGTTACGTTACCGTTATGCTTCTCAGTTGTATTTTGTTCGTCTTGATTCATAGAATAATTTTTTGTCTTTAATATTCTGAAGTATTATTTATGGAAATAGACATTATCAAACCATACGGTTTTTACATCTCCTGCGCCTGAAACAATCAGTTGAGCGAGATGTGCTCTTTGTGTTAGTCCTGTGAATCTCGACAACTGAATATCAAGACTTACCCAACCACCGGTAACTAATGGTGGTGTTGAGGTTGAATTAAATGTCAGTTCAAACGCTGTATCATCGCTTCCGCCATACACTCCATTGCCACCAAAGTCAACTAATTTTATTTTTATGGCTGAAGGAGAGACAACAGAATTCGGAGTCCATACATCAATGTGGAAGTAATTCATCGTAGAGGCATCAATCATATTTGCACCGGTGAATTCAACACCTGCAAAATTGAGGTTTGTATATACCTTCACATTATCACTACCTATAGTTTTGTTTGTAACAATAGCGGTACTGTATTGCCAGGACGCCGCCCATATATCTCCATTAACCGGATGATTGGTATACGCGTCACTAAAAAGCGAAATCACATCGGCTTCATCTCTAACCGGAGGAATCGGAGCGCCCGTTGCAGGAATTACTTTGTAGAAATAGATATTGTCAACCCAAATCGTTTTCAATGCGCCGGTTGCCGAAAGAATTAATTGCGACAGATTTGCTTTCGTAGTAAGTCCTGTAAAACTAGCTAATGGAATATCGAGAGATACCCAGGAGGCGGTTCTAAGAGGGCTGGGTGAGGAAGCAGAGGTAAAAGTAAGTTCGGATTGTACATCATCGCCACCACCATACACACCATTTACCCCGAAATCTACCAATTTAACTTTAAACGTTGCACCCAAAATCGAGTTTGGTGTCCAGATATCAACGTGGAAATTTTCCATTGATGAAGCATTAATCTGATTCGCGCCTGTAAATTCTATACCAGCATAATCAAGATTAGTGTAAAGCATAACATCGTTTCCTGCAACCGACCTGTATGTTTCATCAGCCATATCCCATTGGGCAGACCAGGTATCGACAGCATTGTTATTGTAATTATCACTGAATAATGATATTACATTAACACTCGGGACGGTTGGTAGAGGAGCCGCGGTTGTTGGCGCTGTTTGTCCGGGAGTGACCGTTCCCTGATAAAGATACACATTATCCACCCAAACGGTTTTCAACCCACCCGATATAATTAATTGTGCGAGGTGGCTTCGTGTGGTAAGTGCAGCAAAATCTGAAAGGGGAATATCAAGACTAATCCACGAACCTGTTCGTAAAGCATTCGGTTGTGTTGTTGAAGTAAAAGTACATTCAGATTGAACGTCATCACCTCCTCCATATTTACCATTGTTCCCAAAGTCAACCAATTTAACTTTGAACGAAGCAGATGAAGTCGGATACTGAGTCCAGATATCCAAGTGAAAATGAGTCATCATTGAGGCATCAATGGTGTTCTTCGAAAAAATGATTCCTGCAAAATCAAGGTTAGTATATACTTTTACATTGTTATCGTTAATCGTTCTGTTTTCAACTTTTGCATGATTCGTCCACTCTGCCGACCACGTATCCACCGGGATGTTGCTGTATGTATCGCTGAAAATTGAAATCACTTTATCCGATGCATGTAGAGGAGTAGTAGCCGGAGTCGTTGGACTTAGTGCAGCTTTAACGTTGTTGACGGCTACTTGACCAGTGGCATTAACCGAACCAAGTTTTGCTGTAATAATTGCACTGCCGGGTCCCACCGCTTTAATAACCCCATCGGTACTGACTGAGGCAACAGTATCAGCAGATGAAAAATATTTTAAATAACTCGGTGATGCTTGTACCGTTTGATCTCTACCATTGAGATTAAACTTCACATCAATCGATTTATCAATTACAAAGGTATCCCCTTCAATTGCATTGTTAAATGATGATGTTGTTATAGATGTACGCGGATCAGTAATAGTACCAATGTTCTCATATTTAATTTCATCAAGCCAGAAATTGTAACCTACACCATTCAAATTAGCGGCAGAAAAGAAAAACAGACCTTTTTCTTTTGAGAGTTTTTCAGGAGAAGGAATTGGAAAGACATACTTTGTCCACACCTGATGCAACGCGACATCCGATACTTGTGCAGTATATTTAGAAGTTCCTGTATTGTCATTTCCAATACCGAAATTAAATTTTGTTTCTACTGTAGCTCTTGCCCAAAAGGTAAGCACATTATACCCGCGAAGGTCGCGTCCAGAAGTAGAAACAAAGGCGCCACCTGCATAAGGATAAGTGCTATACATATATCCATCGTTCGGTACGGATATTTTAAGCGATGTTGTACCGCTGTATGTTTCCGTTTCATCCATTTGTAAGGCATCTAACTTTGAATCACCGAACGATTGATATTGTATTGCAGGACCGAACTGATCGGTGAACACTTCGGCATCTTTAGGATAGGTAGCCGACTCTAACATACTGGTATCTCTTTCACAACCTGAAATAGCGAACACCAACACTATCATTGCAACTGCGAACAAACAAAATAGATTTCCCTTGGTCATGACTTCACTCCAAATTTGTAACTGTTTATTTCTTTTGTTGTTTGGCATCTCATTCTTTCAAAAAGACAACCCATTGTTTCCTCACATTCCGACATTCAAGTGAATGTAGGTACGAATTTCCCATTCATTCCCGATTGGTTGTCCGGGTGTTTCGGTATTTGGCACAAGGTTTCCTGTAGCGTCTAATATTTTAATAAAATCGTATCGTGCCGAGTATCTATCAAGTGAACGCCATGTACCGATAATGCCAATTCGGGTTTGCGGAATATCGAACCATTCCGGTGTACCGAAAACAGTTGAGATATCAGCACTGAATTGTAGCGGATAGGTAAGATTGAAATCGCGATGATAATCGTAAGGACCCCAATCATTGACCTTTGCTGATGCGATGAATTTCATTGAATTATAAACACATCGTACATTGCCCCCATAACGATGAATCAAACGAACATCACTTCCGTTTGGCTCAACCGTTCCAAAGTATGTGTTTGCAATTATACCAACACCCGATTGCATTTTGGAAATAAAACGAGAGTTAACTTCCCATACATCTCTTGCCGGTGTCGCACCGGGAAACGCAAACAGTGTTCTTCCATCTTTCAAAATGCCAATCGAGGCATCTTGTGTCGTGGGTTGATGACGAACGACAATGCCTGTACTAAATGCAAACGAGGCGTCTTCGCGTAGGTCGTTATCCCACATATAAAGCCAGGTTGCAGGAGTCGGGTCATAATTGATAAGTAATTCGCCTGCTACTGTTTCTCTATTCCCTCGTACTGCAAACGGGTCAGCAAGGATATTTCTTGGACGACCGGGCGCAGGAATATCGTTAGGTATTGGCGCTTCAATTGGTTTTT
This sequence comes from Ignavibacteriota bacterium, assembly GCA_016212665.1. Classification (NCBI taxonomy): domain Bacteria; kingdom Pseudomonadati; phylum Ignavibacteriota; species Ignavibacteriota bacterium. The sequence continues at coordinate 123,374 of JACREZ010000034.1, read as the reverse complement.
GCCACAAAAAGTTTGGAGCGATCTGCCAATTACCAAAAAGAACCGCTAACCCTGTAAGGAAACTTCGTTGATTTCCCATTCCACAATCTTTGAGTCGCCATCCCGTGTATGTAAGAGTTGAAGTTGGTCCTCCATCGGCGACGAGACCCATCACCGAACCTTGAGCATACCAATTCCAGCGGCCACTTGAGAATGTTAGTTTAACCTTTCCTCCAAATGCATCTGATGATTTAATATGGTCTTGGTAAATTGTATAGTTACCCGATGTCCCAGTCGCAATCTGGAATTGTTGTCCTACTTTTGTACTTCCCGACCAGATTCCACCTACCTCGATTCCCAATTCACCTTTTTTATAGGCAAGATGGAGTGTACCTTTTCGGGTTGGTGCCAACGGTACCGCGAACGAACTGACTGCTGTACTCTGCTTATCAATATCTTCCTGATACATACCAGTTGCTTGAATTGGTCCGAACGACCGTTGATATTTCACAAGTACAGTAGGATTTGCACCCCACCAGAGTTGAGGACCAAAAGCAACCTTTAATCCGTCAAAAAGTTTCTTTCCGGTAACTTCAAATCCTAAGGGGGCATCTGCATTGTAAAGATTGATATTATCACCGTAATTTGCTTCAGGATATAAGCCAAAGAAATCGCCTTCATATCCCCAATGATAATGTCCTGTTCTGTAGAAGCCATCCAGCATAAGCCAACGACTGTCCCATAAAATACTGGCATTAAATATCTTCACCCGTTCAAGATCGTTCATTTGTGATGTCCCAGATCCGGTAACCACCGTTCTGGGAAGTCCCCGATTTTCATAAAAGATTTCATCGATGGGATTTTCAGGTACATGACCAAGGATATTGACTGAAACTTTACCCGTAATATTTTCGGATGGACGTGCTTCTACCTCGGCATAGAATGATTCCAAATGGTCAAAACCCAAAAAAGCAGGAGTTGATGTCCCTCCCGGTATCCTGTCGGCGGGAGTTGTAATCCGTTCACCACCCGTGTTATACGTTTCAAACTCCATCCTTAATCCGCTTATTCTTACTTTTTTTATCTCCTCGGTTTGAAGCGATGCGCGATCACCCCGAGCAGTTAAGACATCCTCAACCAAGTTTATACTGTTAAAATGATTTCTTATTCTAATTGTATCAGTTGCCGTATTATAGATATCAAGCCTGTACGCCCTTTTCAATGCGTAGAACGAAGCGCGTGGATACAATTGATAATACCCATTACCGTCGGAAGGTCCTTTTGCACATATACCAAACCATTCCTCATTCATATTGTTCTCCCCTTCCGAATAATCCTCTTTATATCCGCCATTGGACCAGGAAGCATTCACATCATGAACATCGAGATTAATTTCCTGACGATATTTCCACCAACCATCACTGAACTGGAATGTAAAACCACCGATTGCATTTCCTATTTTTCCCTTACCGCTCGATTGTTCGAATATCTCCTGCCAATTACCAAGGAGGTAACGCGCTTGTGAGATTTGGTCTTCGCACATATCTTTTTCATTGAAAGCATCTGCACCAAACTCTGTGAACATGATGGGAATATTTAATTTTTCTTTCACCGTTTGAAATGCGTCACGGAATGAAATCCCCCTGTACATATTTGTCCCGAAGATATCGAGACCCTGAATTTCTTTGGCAATAATATCGATGAATAACAAATCACCATTGGCTATCGCTACTGGGTGCTTGGTATCTTTTTGTTTAATTGTTTTAATAGCATCATTAAATAGCGAATACATCTGACGAGCTCTCATTGATTCTAATGTTTCACCCACAGGAATATCCTCGGTCGCCGCACCACCCCAAAAGAGTCCATAATTGTTTTCATTACCAAGTAACCACATAAGTAAACCGGGAGTAGCTCTAAAATCATTAACCATTGAGTCCACTTCTCGTACAAGATACTCTCGTATTCGAGGATCAGAATAATCCGTGTTAGGCATATACATACCATCAATTGAAACACCGTAACGCCCGAATGTATGATTTAATACCGTATAAATTCCGTAGCGCTCATAAATATATTTAATCCAACGAGGAGGTATGCCAACATATTGGCGGATAGCATTTACTCCCATATTTTTCAATAACGGCATTTCATTATCAAGTGCCGTTTGAATTACATTATCCGGCTGTGACCATAAACTGTATGTATAATTTTTTCCAATAGGATAATAATCCCAATTCATACCGATAATCATGAAATCTTTCCCGTTCACCTGAAGCGTAGTACCCGATGCATCTGACTTTACAGTTACCTGTGTTTCTTGTGCTTCAGTAAACACTGTTGCAGAAATAACAAGTACGATATAAATCAAGAATATCAACACAGTACGAAAATATTGACCGTTTGTCTTGAAAGGAGAAATCATGTGATGCTCTGTAAAAATTAAATATTCAGAAATAACCTCAACTTAGTCCGCAATAGTACTGTTGAGTATAAAATTGATTGAAGTGTTTCGATGGATGTTTTAACGTTTTGGGAGAGAACAAAGGATGATATGATTTGATGAGTAAAGGGCGGTTGATCTACACGGTGTAGTATTGCTTGATTTGTGCCCGGACATTTTGAAGATATGACGATTCGACAACTGCTTTCAACTCTGCCTGTGCTGTTAATATTTTTCTTGATAACAATCATGTCAATGGACAATATTCAAAATCAGGTTTTTAATATAACTAGGACTTTGTTCGGCATGCGAACAATGTACTTCTTTTTTTTTTATTTGTCAAGTAATTTATTTTTGTATTAACTCTTTAGGATTCATGTTTTCAGATATTGGGGAAACTGAACAAATGAAGGGAATATCCCACAACCTTTCTCCTTCCCCGCCGTACACAAAAACGTCAACAAAAGCGGTATAACAATTAACCAAGTGACTTTACGAGTCATTCTACGAATCGTAATTTGACTGTCAACCGTCACCCATTTACATTTGTCTAATCATAAACTTCGAAGGAATACCCGGATTGCCGTCGTCGGACGACAAGAAACTTATTGAAGAATCGAAGAATGGTAACCACAATGCGTATAAGCAGTTAGTTGAACGAAACATGAAACAGGCGTACAACCTTGCTTACCGGTTTGTCGGAAACCACGACGATGCAGAAGACGTTGCGCAGGACGCGTTTGTCCGTGCGTATCGTTCGCTGAACTATTTTCGCGGCGATGCGGAGTTTTCGACATGGCTCTATCGTATCGTCACCAATCTTTCGCTGAACAGAGTAAAGCAAATGCAACGCATCAACAAACATGAATTGCCGATGCTAGAAATAACAACATCAGGCATCGGACATGAACCGTCGTATGTTCATTCGTTGGATACATCGTCGCACATTGAGCGGGCATTGCATGAACTGCCAACACTTCAGCGCGCCGTCGTCATCCTTCGCCACATGAACGGGCTTTCCACCAAACAAGTGAGTTCCATTCTCCGTTGCACGGAAGGAACAGTGAAAACACATTTGCACAGGGCAATCAGAAAATTGCAATCAAAGTTAGAATTTTTGAAGACAGAACACGCATGATGAACCACGCAACAATAAAAAATCTCCTTTATGATTTTGTGATGAACGAACTTCCGGATGCTCAACGAAACCGGGTTGAAGTTCATCTCAAAGAATGTCAGGAATGTACAGGTGAAGTTGAAACGCTCACACTATTTGTCGAGCAGTTACGGAACGAAACAATTGATTGGAGCGAGCAACAAACTCCCGCATACTGGAATCATTTTGCCGATGCAGTCGCAGAGCAAATCAGACAAGAAGAAAAAGAACGACGGAGTTTTGCAGAACGATTCGGAGAGTGGCTTGATTCATTTATTTCATTCCGACCGAGAGACATTGCAATTACCGGAGCGGTCTGTGCATTGCTTGTAGTCTCGTTTGTCGTTGGTAGGGTATATTTTGTGAAAGAAAAAGAAGCACAACCACAACAACAACTTGCTCAACAAACTCCCGTTGTGGATTCTGAATATGTTCGTTTGCATGATTATTTCAGAAAATCAAAAGCATTGCTTGTCGGGTTGGCAAACACGAACGAAGGCGAAGTTGAGCAAGTTGATTTGGAGACCGAGAGAACGCTTTCCAATAATTTACTGGATGAATCCCGTTCGCTGAAACGGACAGCGCTCGACCCGCGCTCGGAGCGGCTCATCAATGACATGGAGAAAATATTTCTCAAGGTTGCCAACGGCGGCGACAATAATGATTTTCCCGAACTCGAACTGATTCGAAACGGAATCGAGCGGGAAAATCTTCTGTACAAAATCAGACGGGCGGAAGCGACCTATCGCACCGTTCCCGTTCAGTTTGCAAGTGATATCCGATAATCAAGAAAGGAAAAGAGAATGAAGTTACTTGTTGGTTTGTTTTTCGTTTGTAGTCTGGCTCAATCACAGGAAACAACAATCGTGATTGATGAACTGCCGGTGAATGTAGCGTTTGCACCGTTGGTGTTTCATGGAGAAACTGATGCAGTTACAGAATGTCTGACGTTGGAACAATCAGAGAAAAAAGATGACCCGGGTTACACATCATACAAAAAAGGATACGACTTTGTGCTGGATGAAGAATGGCAGAAAGCCATCAAACAATTTGCCGAGATGATGAAAGCGTTTCCGAAAAGCAATTACTACGACGATGCGATGTACTGGACTGCGTACTCGTACAAACACACCGACGAAGACAAAGCGCGTGAGTTGTACAAACAGTTCATGAAGAAATATCCCGACAGCAAATACTACGATGACGCCGTTGCGGATTTGGATGATATGGATGTCTCGTTTGTCTTCACAACATCGGACGACAGCAACGTTGCTGTGGTAAAGACGATTCCGGGAAAAGGTTTTACATACGGCGTAGGAACAACCTACAACATTGCGAAACAACACATGCGTTCTTCGGAACGAATGTTACAACGCCAACTCAACCGGTTGTACACGCCTCGACCTTCTGCAATAACAGTTACCGGTGCGCCCGCTCCGATTCATTCGTGGGAAAAATTAGACAAGGAAACTCAACTCCGTATGGATGCGTTGAACGCACTTGGTGAACGGAAAGAGGATGAGATGTCGTACAACGCGTTAAAAACAATCGCGACCGATGCAAAACAACATCACCAACTCCGTGTTGCAGCGATGGAACTATTACTCGATTTCAAAAAACACGACCCGCTCCCCGTTCTGCTCGAAGTTGCGAAGAAGGATACGAGTCAGGAAATTCAGAACAGGGCGATTGATTACATCGGCATGATATCGGGGAACAAAAATCGTTCGGTTGAAACGTTGAGCGAATTGTTTTCCGTTATTCCGAAATATCGCACCGAGCAATTGATGACGATTCTCAGTTCGGTAGCGGAAATCGGAAATGAGAAAGCGGTAGTGTTTCTTACCGATGTTGCACAAACGAACGAGAACTATGACTTGCGTCGCGATGCAGTTTATTATCTCGGAAGCATCGGAAGCGACAAGGCGCGGGAAGCGTTGTTCGAGATTATGACGGGGAAAAAGGAACGGTAATTTCTTCATCACTCTTTCTATCACGACTTCAAGCTTCATTTGCTATATTGGTACTACGTGTAACCGGATAGTGTTACTGCAGATATAAAAGAAGCGAACTCTCTCCTTTCTTTCGAACTGAACACTGTGGTAGTGCAATCAAGAAATAATCCATTTTGATGTACCAAATTCAGAAAGCAAGTTATGAACGAGAGCAGATTAAAAAACTCGGTTCTGCTACGAATGGTTCTTGTTGGCGTACTGACCTTAGTATTACTCCCTCCAACGGTAATGATAGAGTCGTTAATTATCGAACGACAAGAACGACGCGATGAAGCAATCAAAGACGTAAGTCAGGGCTGGGGAGGAAGTCAATTGTTGACAGGACCGATTCTAACAGTTCCATACATGAAAAAGAATTCCGGGAAGGATGGAGACATCCAATACTCAAAAGAGTACCTTCAAATTCTTCCGGAACATGTATCTATCAACTCATCCCTTGACCCGAACGTGAGATACCGTGGAATTTATGAAGTGATCCTCTACAATTCAACCGTGAATCTTTCCGGCGATTTTTCACTCCTCACTCTTCAAGAACAAAAAAAGCCAATCGAAAATTTGTTGTGGGATGAAGCGTCTGTCACGCTGGGAATTTCCGACCTCAAAGGAATAAAAGATTCCGCTTTACTGATGTGGGAACAAGTTCCATATTCTCCAAAAGCAGGCACTGATATTCCCTCCGCTATTCACTCCGGCGTGAGATATTTCCCTGCAATCACACCGGAAAAAGAACGATATTCGTTTTCTCTTCAGTTGAATCTCAACGGAGCGACGGATTTCCGTGTTGTTCCTGTTGGAAAAGAAACATCGGTGATGGTTTCATCACCATGGAGCAATCCAAGTTTTCTTGGAAGCTTTCTGCCGGAATCAAGAACAATTACATCGAACGGATTCGAGGCAACATGGAGAGTACTGGAATTAAACAGAAACATCCCGGATAACCTTACCGATGTGGACAATAACATCGAAGAAAATTCTTTTGGAGTTCGGTTACTCGTTCCTGTTGATGAATACCAGAAAACGATGCGGACGGTAAAATATGCAATCATGTTTATTGCGTTAACATTCCTCGCATACTTTCTGACAGAAGTACTTGGGAAGATACTTCTTCATCCAGTCCAATATGGATTGATAGGGTTCGCGTTGGTTCTTTTTTACGCGCTTCTTCTTTCACTGTCTGAACATGTTACCTTCAATGTTGCGTATTTAATTTCCAGCATCAGTATCATTGGGTTGATTACGGTGTACACAAAATGGATAACTCAGAGCGGGAGAATCATGATGATTATTCTTAGTGTCCTCGTGTTGCTGTACAGTTTTCTCTATGTTACATTACAACTTCAGGACTACGCCTTGTTGTTAGGAAGTTTGGGGCTCTTACTCATCCTCTCGTTCGTCATGTACCTGACGAGAAAAATTGATTGGTTTTCACTAAAGACAAGTGACCCGTCATCGGGTGCTTAACAAAAGTCAGCAGAGAAATGGGGCTGTCTCAAAAATCTAAATAAAGAGTAGCCGCAGACTTTATGTCTGCGTTTTTGATGTGGAAACGCAACCATGAAGGTTGCGCCTACAGTGAAATCTAACTTGTGAGACAGCCCCATCCTCTGCAATATGGCTGTTGTTTCGATTTCCATTTTTACACCGACTTCTCCGAATTGCGATGAAAGAGCCGGGCTCACTTACCTTCCACCAAGTTGACGTAAGGCAGTTCGAGCCGCCTGAAACCCCGGCGCAACCCGTAGCGCTTCTGAATAATGAAACTTCGCTTCTTCAACCTTTCCCGCTTTCGCAAGTACGTTACCGTAATTGAAATGGGCGTTGACATGGTTCGCATCAAGCCGTATCGCGGTTTCGAAGTGTTGAATCGCTTCCTCAGTCTTTTCCTGAAGAAAAAACAGACGACCGAGATTTGCATGAGCATCGGCAAACTCCGGGTCTAACTCAATTGCGCGAAGCCATTGTGTTTCCGCCTCATCGAGTTTACCTTGCTGTGCAAGTGTCACTCCGAAATTATTGTATGTTGGCGGATGAGAAGGCATTAGACGAATGCTTTCCCTGAAAAGAGGAATCGCTTCATCGAAATTACCCTTGCGTGAAAGCGCCGCTCCCAAATTATTGTGGGTCAGTGGATACGACGGGTTGATACGAAGCGCTTCACGGAAGTGCAGGATTGCCTCATCGGTTTTTCCTGAATCCGCAAAATCAAGACCGAGACAGTAATGTGCAAAATAGTTATCTGTTGTAACACTGAGCGTATGTTCAAGAATTGTCTTGCTGTTTTTCCAATATGATACCTGAGTCCGCGTCGCAAACATCATACTCAATGTTACGAACACAAACGTAACGAGAAGAATCGTACGATGATTCTTCCATTGATTCATCAACGATGGAACTCCCCACGCCAACATCACCGCAAGCCCGATTATTGGCACATACATATAACGGTCTGCCATGCCCTGCATTCCAACCTGCACGATACCGAGCATGGGAATTAATGTTCCAAGAAACCAAAGCCATCCGAAAGCAAGAAATGGACGTTGCGTTTTTTGTTTCCACACAACAATGGTAATGAGGGAAAGAAGTATCGTTGCACCAGCCAGCATACCCGGCGAAAAGTCACTCCCCGGATGCGGATAAAACACTGCAAGATTGGTCGGTACAAACGTTTTTCCAATGTATTGCGCATACGAAATGATGGCGTTGATAAGGCGTTCATGAAAAGGTAAGGCATCTCCCAGGTTCATCGCTTCGCCTTGTCGTTGGGCAATAAAGGTTATGATGCTTGATGCGATGGCAAGAATAATGAATGGTAATTTTTCCAGTAGACTCTGTTTCAATGGTATGATGGGTTGCTTTTTCTCACGACCAGTAGAAACATTGCTCAAAGAAATTCTATTCAGTGGCCAATAATCTAAAAGAAGGAGAACAAATGGAAGCGTTACCAACATCGGTTTTGCCATTAATCCCAGCATAAAGAATATCAGAGTGATGTAATAATATTTCTTCTGAGATGACTGATGATAGAAACTGTACGCACCCATCGTCAGCATCCAAAAGAATCCGGCGAGAACATCTTTCCGTTCGGAAATCCATGCGACAGATTCGACATGAAGCGGATGAAGAGCAAAGACAAACGCGACAAACGCGCTTTGCCAGCGAGAGCGGGTCATTCTTTCCAACACAAGAAACAAGAGAATGCTGCTGAGAAGATGGAGGAAAAGATTGGTTGCATGAAAATATCTTGCATCAAGACCAAACAACGATTTGTCAAGAGCAAGCGAAAGCCATGTCAGGGGATGCCAGTTCGCGTGTTTTGTCGTCGAGAACGACCAGACAACGGTCTGCCAAGAAATCCCCGATTTCACCTGTGCATTTTGTGTAACATAGCCGTTGTCATCAATGTTGGTGAATCCGGATTCTACTACTCCTGCGAACGCAATAACGGTTGCAACAGAAAGAAGAAGAATGATAACATATTGAGATTTGTGTTCTTGTTGTTGTTTTTTTGTTTGCATCGCTGACTTGTTCCGGATAATGATTCACACATGAATAAGTTACTTGTCTTCAAGTTTTCTTAAAGCAGTTCGCGCATCTTGAAAGCCGGGAGTAATTCGGAGAGCCTCAGAATAATGAAACTTTGCATCTTGTGTTTTCCCGGTTGTTGCAAGCAGATTTCCATAATTGTAATGCGCCTGAACATGGTTCGCATCAAGCCGCAATACAGTCTCAAATGCCTGAATTGCTTTCTCTGTTTTTCCTTGAATGGAATATAGACGAGCAAGGTTAGAGTGAGCATCGGCGTTTTCCGGGTCGATTTCTATTGCGCGATTCCAGTACGTGGCAGCTTTTTCTAACTGACCTTTCGCGGCAAACGCTACGCCCAAATTATTGTTTGTTGAAACGTTATCGGGCATATCACGGAGACAAAGAAGGAAGTAAGAAATGGCTTCATCAATATTTCCTTGTGAAAGAAGAATGGCACCGAGTTTCGATTTGGAATATGTATAGGTCGGCATGATTCGAACCGCTTCTCGTAAATGCCGGGCCGCTTCTGTATGTTTTCCCGAATCAGCTAACTCTGTGCCGAGACAATCATGGGCAATATAATTATTCGAAGTAACGGAAAGAGCATGGCTAAACAATGATGTTGTATCTTTCCATTTACTTGCATACAAACGGGTTCCTACTATCATACAAAGAACGACGATGGCAAATGAGGCAATAATAAACTGTCGGGAATTGCGCCACGTTTTCAAAAAAGAGGGAACGCCCCATGCTACCATGATTGCAAGCCCGATAATCGGTAAATACATGTATCTGTCCGCCAACCCCTGCATACCTATCTGAACAATGCCTATCACCGGAACTAATGTTCCGAGAAACCAGAGCCATCCGATGAGAAGATAGGGGCGTTGAACTTTTTGTTTCCAGGCAAAGTATGTTATCAGTGCAAGAACTACTATCGCAATACCAACTTCAATAGATGATAATGTCTTTCCCTGATGAGGGTAAAATATGGAAAGGTTTGTAGGATAAATTGCTTTTCCAACATATTGAGCATATGAAACGATGGCATTGACGATACGTTTTTGAAATGGCAACGTCTCCCCGAAGAGCATTGCTTTGCCTTGCTGTTGAACGAGGAATGTTACAATACTTGAAGCGGCAGAGAAAAGAAACAACGGAATTTTTTCTATCACGCTTTGTTGAAACAGTTGTCTGCTGTTGGGTTTCCGATGTGTCTTTGACGTTCCGATAGCGAACCGGTTGAGGGGCCAATAATCAAGAAGAAGAAGAACAAAGGGAAGAGTTACCAACATCGGTTTTGCCATCAATCCAAGAATGAAGAAAGCAAGCATCAGGAAATAATATTTCTTGTTTGATGATTGCCGAAAAACAATGTATGCCCCGATTGTGAGTATCCCGAAAAAACCGGAAAGAACATCTTTCCGTTCAGAAATCCAGGCAACAGACTCGACATGAAGCGGATGAAGCGCAAAGACAAAAGCGACAAATGCACTCTGCCATCGTGAGTGCGTCATCCGTTCAAAAATGAAAAACAGGAAAATACTACTCAGAAGGTGAAAGAGAAAATTCATCGCATGAAAGGATGTCGCATTGAGACCAAACAACGAGTAATCAAACGCAAGCGAGAGCCATGTCAGGGGATGCCAGTTTGCCTGGAGAGTTGTTGTAAATGCCCATTTGATTGTTTGCGGAGTAATGCCTTCCCGAACATGAATATTTTCTGTTACATAATCGGGGTCATCATAATTAATGAACCCTGAAGTAAAAACATCTGCAAAAGCAATAACGGTAAAAATTATCAGGAGAAGAATTATTACGTAGGGCGGTTTTTCTTCTTGCTTTGATTTCTGCATTGGGTTATTACGATTCACTTCGTTGAAATATTTTGCCAGAATATAATAATACAATCTCAGCGAAACGAATCTATAGGATCGTGCCTCGTCTCAAACAAAAAAGAAACCCCGTTTTGTTAAGCGGGGTTTCTTTTTACTTCAATCTATTGTTACTGCTTTTTTCTTTGACATCCTTGTCCGTTCGTTATGGTCAAGATATTTTTTTCGAAGACGAAGTGATTGCGGTGTTACTTCGATATATTCATCGTCAGCAATCCACTCGATTGCTTGTTCGAGTGAGTGAATGCGCGGCGGTTCTAAACGGATTGCCTCGTCGGCTCCGCTTGCGCGCATGTTCGTCAATTGCTTGGTCTTGCAAACGTTGACAATAATGTCCTCATCCCTCGCGTTCTCGCCGACAATCATTCCTTTATATACTTTTGTTCCGGGTTCGATAAAAAACGTAATGCGTTCCTGTAATTTGAACATCGCATACCCGGTTGCCAAACCATCCTCAAGTTGAACGACAGCGCCTTTGTGTCGAGTGGAGAGTTCACCCTTGAACGGTTCGTATCCGTGAAAGTTGTGGTGAAGAATTCCTGTTCCTTTTGTGTCTGTCATAAATTCGGAACGGAAGCCGAGCAAACCGCGTGCGGGAACGAGAAACTCCAATCGCGTATTCCCTTGTGTTTGCAGCATGTTTTTCATTATTCCCTTGCGCGAACCAAGATTTTGAATAACGATTCCTGCATGTTCGTCGGGCACATCAATAATAACATGTTCAATCGGTTCACTCAGCACATCGTCTATGCGTTTGTAAATTACTTCCGGCGCGGAAACCTGAAACTCAAATCCTTCACGTCGCATCGTTTCAATGAGAATGCCGAGATGTAGTTCACCGCGCCCGCTTACTTTGAACATATCGGGCGAATCTGTCAGTTCGACGCGCAAACTGACGTTAGAGCGGAGTTCACGCGCCAAACGTTCACCAAGATTTCTCGTCGTTACGTATTTCCCTTCCATTCCGGCAAACGGAGAATTGTTGACGATGAAATTCATCGAGAGTGTTGGTTCTTCAATGGTGACGAACGGAAGCGGTGTCGGGTCTGCGGCATCGGCGATAGTTTCACCGATGTCAACATCTTCCATTCCTGCAAGAGCGATGACATCGCCTGCGTGTGCTTCCTGCGCTTCAATCCGCTTCAATCCTTCGAAGGTATAAATTTTTGTCACACGCGCGTCATCAACAACTCCGTCGCGATGAATAATTTTCATCGGCGAACCAAAACGAATAGTGCCGCGCGCAATTCTTCCGATGCCAAGTCGTCCGAGATAATCGCTGTAATCAATTGTCGTGACGAGCATTTGAAACGGAAGCGAAGCATCTCCCGGAGGCGGTGGAATTTTATTAACGATTGCCTGAAATAAAGGTTCGAGGTTCACTCCTTCTTCTTCAAGTTCGTTCTTTGCAATTCCTTGTTTTGCTATGCAATAAATAGTTGGAAAATCTAACTGGTGGTCGTGCGCACCGAGCGAAAGAAACAGTTCGAACACTTCATCAAGTACTACATGCGCGCGGGCATCTTTTCTATCAATCTTGTTGATGACAACAATTGGTTGAAGATTGAGTTCGAGCGATTTTTTCAATACGAATTTTGTTCCGGGAAGAGGACCTTCCGCGGCATCAACAAGCAACAAGACACCATCAACCATTTTCAGCGTGCGTTCAACTTCTCCGGCAAAATCCGAGTGACCCGGGGTATCAACGATATTAATTTTCGTTACTTCCTTTCCCGGTTGTTTGTAAAACACGGATGTGTTTTTTGCAAGAATAGTAATGCCCCGTTCGCGTTCAAGGTCGTTCGAGTCCATGACGCGTTTTACAACTTCCTGATTTTCGCGAAAGGTTCCTGTTTGTCTGAGCATGTGGTCAACGAGTGTCGTTTTGCCGTGGTCAACGTGCGCAATAATTGCAATATTTCTGATATTGTTTCGAGTCTGCATAAAATGATGATGTTTCTAAGAATGAAAAATCCTGTTCCCTCATTGAGAGTGAAACAGGACGCAAAAGCCTTTCATTTGCTGTTGGTTTGCCTTGTTTTCTATAAGGCGACACCAATTTACAGATTTTCTGCCTTATAGAAAAATGCCTTGTTTGTTAAACTTCTTTCGCGAACGAACGGTCTAACATTGTGAAAATTTCAAACAACACATTAACGAAAGGAAAATAGTATGAAGAAGATTTTAGTTTTATTTGTTCTCACTACGGCGTTTGTCTTTGCTCAACCGCGCTGGATGGACGATGATGATTTCGGTCCTCCAACGGGACACAAACCATTCATAGACCGGTTACATCTGACGGAAGAGCAAGAAGAACAATTCGACAAGTTCCGTTCAGAGTTTCAGAAAAAGAATATTGAACTTCGGGCAAAAGTCCAAACGATGCGACTCACTCTCAGGGATTTATTCGATGAAGACAAACCCGACCAAGGGAACATTGAATCGGTCATCAGCGACATCAGCAAAGTGCAAAACGAGATGAAGTTGAATGCAATATCGCACTGGTTCAAAGTCAATAAAATTTTACAACCGGAACAGCAGGAACTCTGGAAGGAACATCGCGTAATGATGAAAAAGCACATGGGGCAACGACAAGGTTTCGGGCATGGAAAACGAATGAACCGGGGACACGGGCAGGGACAACACGGGCTGGACGTGAAACACGGTTGCCGCGGCAACTGTTGTGACTGATAGGTCGGGAAAAATTGAGTCGTCTTGTGGAGAACGAAAAACGCCTCGTGCTGTTCAAGTGCGAGGCGTTGTTGTTTTATATTTCGCGATTAGTTTCTGGGAAGACAATGCTTCTCGAAAGCATCCGTCAATACTTTAGTAACACTTTGTGCATCGCTGATTTCTATTTCGGAGCGATGAATCATCTGAACAAGTTTTCCATCTTTGAGCAAAGCAAATGATGGAGAAGACGGAGGCATTCCGGTAAAATATTCACGGGCGCGGGCTGTTGCCTCACGGTCACCGCTGGCAAAGACTGTAGCAAATACATCCGGCTTCACCGTGTGTTGCATGGATTGAACAAACGCCGGTCGTGCAACGCCGCCTGCACATCCGCAGACAGAGTTAACAAAAATTATTGTTGTTCCTTTTTGATTTTGTAAAAGCGAGTCCACTTCTTCGGGAGTGCGAAGTTCCCGAACTCCGTGTTTGGTTACTTCCTGTTTGATTTGGTCAATAAGAATGTCGTACATAGTAAATTTCCTGTTTCGTGAAAGAACTGTTGATTTTGATGGTTGAATATACAAAACGCTGGGGAACTGAAAAACTTTGAATTACGACACAAGGTTGAAATGTGATGTTCAAGAAAATTCTTTCGCGTGGTATTTGAATTTCGTTGACTGAGTTTTATATTGGTTGCAATAATTCTAAATCATGTAACCAGTTCTTTATGAAAAAATCAATTTCCAATAAAATACTTTTTGAACTTCATGCCGAAGTGTGTAAAACACTTTCCCATCCCAAGCGTCTTGAAATTTTAGCAATCCTGAGAGAGGAGGAGCGAAATGTCAGCGAAATCGTGAGCAAGATGAACATTACGAAGTCGAACGTATCACAGCATCTTGCCGTGATGAGGAAGGCGGGTATTCTTGAAACCCACCGTGACGGATTGAACATCTTTTACAGGATTTCCAATCTAAAAGTTATGACTGCATACGACCTCATGTGCGAAGTGCTCTTCGAACATTATCAACAAAAAAATACCACCATTACTGAAGCGAAAAAAGAGCGCACCCATCATGTCAAGTAAGAATAAAAAATTGAGTTGGCAAAGAAGTAGCATCCTTTCGCCGTTCCTTTTGCTGGTTGTCGTTGCGTTGTCAATCTTCCTCAGCGAAGGAATTATTATGTACCTTCTCCAACACTTACACTCTTTGTCACCGCAGGCAGAAGGTATTATTGATGCGTTTATCCTGACGCTTATTATTTTTCCAGTACTCTATATATTTGTCTTCCGTCCCATGGTTCGACTCCTCAGGAAAAACGAAGAAGCACATCGGGAATTAGAAAAAGCGAACACCAATCTGGAAATCAAGGTCGCAGAGCGAACCTCGGAACTAACCACTACAAACAAGGCATTGCGTGAAAGTGAAGAACGATTCCGTTCGGTGGCACAATCAGCAACGGAGGCTATTATAGTTTCTGATAGCGACGGAAATATTATTTCATGGAACGGGAGCGCGCAAACCATTTTCGGCTACATAGAAGAAGAAATAATAGGACAATCTCTCACTCTCTTGTTGCCGGAACGTTACCGCGACGCTCACAGAAACGGATTAGCGCGTTATCGCGCAACGGAAAAATCTCAAATGATCGGTAAAACGAAAGAGTACAATGGACTAAGAAAGGATGGCAGTGAATTTCCGTTGGAACTTTCCCTGAGTGCGTGGAAACAAGATGATACTATATACTTCTGCGGCATTATTCGCGATATCACCGAGCGAAAACAAACAGAAATCCGGTTAAAAACTCTCTCAAGCGCAGTAGAGCAAACTGCCGATAATGTGTTTATTACTGATAATAATGGAGTTATTCAATACGTTAATCATGCATTTACGAAAACAACCGGATATTCTTCTGAGGAAGCAATCGGCAAAACGCCGAGAATTTTAAAATCCGGAAAGCATGACCAGAGATTTTATGAAGAACTCTGGGGTACGATCCGTTCAGGGTATGTTTTCAGCGCATCATTTATCAACAAGCAAAAAAATGGTGAATTGTATTGGGACGAAAAGACAATCACTCCCATTAAGGATCAAGAAGGTGTAATCACTCATTTTGTTTCCACGGCAAAAGATTTTACAAAACAAAAACTCGCCGAACAGGAACGTGAAAAACTCCTGGCAGATTTACAGGAAGCATTTGCAAATATCAAAACCTTAAAAGGATTAATTCCGATTTGTGCATCGTGTAAGAAAATCCGCGATGACAAGGGATTCTGGCAACAAGTAGAAGGATACATCATGGAACATTCGGATGCAAGTTTCAGTCATGGCATTTGCCCGGGTTGTATTGAGAAATTATATCCGGAAATTGCAAAAAAAATGAATTTAACTTCAAAAGGCAAGGACAACTAAAAGCGAAGGAACAAACAACGATGCATCAATCAGAAACATCGGGAGAAAAGAATAACGAAAACACTGAAATACAACTGAAAATTCTTTCCATCGCATTGGAGCAAACAGCAGATTGCGTTATCATTACCGACAGGGACGGAATTATTCAGTATGTCAATGCCGCCTTCGAGAAAGAAACCGGATATACGCGTGAAGAGGCAGTTGGAAAAATACCACGTTTCCTTAAATCCGAAAAACATGAAAATAAATATTATAAGCGCCTTTGGAATACGATACTTTCCGGGAATGTATTTAGAGGAGTTCTCATCAACAAGAGGAAAGATGGAAATATTATCTATGAAGATAAAACCATTACTCCGTTGAAGAATGAAAAAGGAGAAATTACGCATTTCGTTTCAACGGCAAAGAACATTACCGAACAAAAACTGATTGAAGAATCGTTACAACGAAGCGAGGAACGCGACCGGGAATTGTTTGAAACTACGAACGAGTTGATCCATGTACTTACACCGGACGGACGTTTCCTCTTTGTGAACCGCGCTTGGCGGGAAGCTCTTGGATACTCTGAAGATGAAATTGAGAACCTTGTGTATAGACAGATTATTCATCCCGAAAATGAACAGCATTACGATACAATATTCCGCCGGGCACTTGCCGGCGAAGAAATAGACCGTCTTGAAACTTCATTTATCACGAAGGATGGAAAGAAATTAGAGTTAGAAGGGAGTATCAAATGCAGATTTGAAGAGGGAGTTCCAAAAAACATCACCTATTTTCTTTCTGATGTCACTCATCAACGGAAAATAGAAGAAGAGCGGTTGAAACTTCAGACCATTTTAGAAGAAAGTCTGAACGAAATCTATGTGTTTGATGCTGAGACGTGGAAGTTTCAATATGTCAACGAGGCGGCACGGAGAAATCTTGGATATTCAGCTGAGCACTTAGATAATTGTACTCCGCTCGATTTGAAACCTGAATTCACCGAAGCAAAATTTCGGGAATTGCTTCTGCCGTTATTTAACCATCAGCAAAAACAGGTAATTTTTCAAACCGTTCATCAGAGGAACAACGGAAGTACGTATCCGGTTGAAGTCCATCTACAACTCGTTGAGCAATCTTCAAAGCAGGTGTTTCTTGCCGTTATTTTTGATATTACGGAACGATTAAAGATAAAAGAAAAATTACTCCTTGCCGCACGGACGCTTGAAAGCATTTCTGAAATCACAACTATAACAGATCTTGAGAACAGATTCATTTTTGTCAACAAGGCATTTGTGGAAAAATATGGGTATACCTACGAAGACGTTCTCGGACAGCACATCAGGATGTTAGCAGCGCCTGAAGTCGGGAATGAAGTGTTGGAAGAAATTTACAGTAAAACTTTGCAAGGTGGTTGGTCTGGTGAACTTCTTAATCAAACAAAAGACGGGAACATATTTCCCATTTCACTCACCACATCAAAAATACATGACGAAAACGGGAATATTCTTGGTCTTGTAGGAATTGCAGTTGATATAACAGAGCGGAAAAAAGCAGAAGAAAAAAGGAAGTCCCTGGAACAGCAACTTCTTCAGGCACAAAAATTAGAAAGTTTGGGAACGCTTGCCAGTGGCATCGCACATGATTTTAATAATATCCTCACAATCATCATCGGGCATGCGTCTCTATTCAACAAGTATTATGACGACAAAGAAAAATGCTTTGAGAGCATTGCTTCAATAACAAAAGCATCGCAACGAGGTGCCTCGCTGGTAAAACAACTCCTGACGTTTGCCCGAAAAACCGAAACGACCCGTCAGGCAATGTGTGTAAATTCCGTTGTGAGCGAGATAGCAAAACTCATCGGGGAAACATTTCCGAAAACAATTCTCCTTTCAATCCAACAGGAGAACCATTTACCGGTTATTGTCGCTGATTCGTCACAGATACATCAGGTCTTGCTGAATCTCTGTGTCAATGCACGGGATGCTATGCCGAACGGAGGAACACTCACGCTTGCAACAACGGTTATTGAAGCCAATTTTCTTCCATTAAAATTTCCACGCCGTGCAAATATCCACGAGTATATTGAAATCCGGGTAAGCGATACGGGAATGGGAATAGAGGAAGGAACGATGAAAAGGATTTTCGAGCCGTTCTTCACGACAAAGGAATTGGGAAAGGGAACAGGGTTAGGTCTCTCCGTAGTCTTTGGAATCATCGAAGACCATCACGGCTTTGTTGATGTCACTTCTTCTGTTGGAATGGGGACGACATTTATTCTTTATCTCCCCGTTCCGGAAAACACTGAAAAAATAAATAGGAGTGAAGTTGTCGCAAAAGAAATTTCCGGTGGTACGGAAACACTCCTTATTGTCGAAGACGAAGAAATGCTCAGGGAGATGCTGAAAGTACTCCTTGAAATGAAAGGATACCATATTATTACCGCACAAAACGGGGAAGAAGGAATTCAATTGTACAGAGAATACCAGAGCAGGATTTCTGCAGTCGTGACCGATATGGGACTTCCCCGGACAAGCGGGGATGAAGTATTTCGAAAAATAAAAAGCATGAATCCGGTTGTGCCGGTTATCCTAGCAAGCGGATTTATTGACCCGAATGTGAAATCCGGTTTGGCAACGGATGGCGCTAAGCATTTTGTACAAAAACCGTATTCGCCCGATGAATTGCTGAAAACTATCAGGAATTGTATAGATGGAAAATAATATCCGGTTAACCGTTCGCTTTCAACACTTTTAGGCGCATCTCTTCGCGGTACGCGTTCATCTTCTTCATGATTGCCGGATATTTCAATCCGAGCATGCGCAACGCGAGCAATGCCGCGTTTGCCGAACCGTCAATCGCAACGGTGGCGACTGGAACTCCACTCGGCATCTGCACCATTGAGAGAAGCGAATCAAGTCCGTTCAGCGATTTTGATTTGATGGGAACACCGATAACCGGCAACGGAGTTTTCGCCGCAAGTACTCCTGCAAGATGCGCCGCGCCGCCGGCGCCTGCAATAATCACTTCCACTCCGCGGTCAAGCGCCGTCTCGGCATAGTTCAATGCTTCATCAGGAGTCCGATGCGCTGAGAGGATTTTCCACTCGCACGCAACGCCGAATTTTTCCAATATCTCTTTCGCCTGCATCATCGTCTCAGAGTCTGATTGACTTCCCATGATGACGGCAACAATAGGTAATTGTTTCTTTGATGGTTTCATTTTCTGTTTCATCTTTTTGTTCTTCATTTGTGGTTCATAGTTATTTGTCATTAGTCATTAGTCATTTGTCATTTGTGATTGTTAATTGGTGTCTTTAATCATTAATCTTCAATCGTAAATCGAAAATCGTCAATAAAAGAAATCATTCGCGTTGTGTTTCCGCAGCGCGCCGAAGTCTATCCATCACAGCAACGCCCAGTCCGACTTCAGGAACCGCCTCGACGATGATTGCATCAATTTCCGGCTGGTCGAATAAGCGAAGCGAATCAAACAATCGCTGTGCGTATCCTTCAGTGGATGATTGAAGCACAAGAAATGATGAGCCGTTCGACAGCGCACGTAACTCATCGCTATAGATAATCGCCCGAACGTTTTTTCCTTCTTGCTGAAGTTTGTTCCATTGTTGATTGAATTGCCCGACATTTTTTGGCTCTACCAAAATCACCTGCACATCGGGCGCGTAATGACGATGCCGTGTTCCCGGTGAGCGTTTCATTTGTTCAATATCTTTTGCTGTTTGAACTGTGCCGATTACTCGCTCAAGTCGTTCACGCGAAATTCCTCCGGGGCGGAGAATAGTAGGTAGATTCGATGTTGTATCAATGACCGTTGATTCAACGCCAATCTCTGTCGCTCCGGCATCGAGAATCATTTCAATTCTCCCGTTCAAATCATCAAACACATGTTGCGCGGTTGTGGGACTTGGTTTGCCCGAACGGTTTGCGCTCGGTCCGACAATTCCGTGCTTGAGTTTTCTTACAAGAGCAAGCGGAACTGCATGATTCGGCATTCGAAGCGCGATGGTATCCAACCCTGCGGTAATAATTTCCGGAACAATGGATGAATGTTTGACTACAAGCGTCAACGGTCCCGGCATGAATGTTTCGGCAAGAGTTCGGGCAACGGGAGAAATTTCTCTTCCCAGTTCAAACAATTGTTCGATAGAAGCGATGTGAACAATGAGCGGATTATCTGCCGGGCGTCCTTTTGCATCAAACACTTTTTTTACAGCATTGGGATTCAGCGCATCGGCGCCGAGCCCATAGACCGTTTCTGTCGGGAAGGCGACGAGTCCGCCTTGTTGCAACACCTCCGCCGCAATATTAATAATTGACTCTTCGGGTTGATGCGGAGAGACAGTGATGAGCGTTGTCTCTTTCATCTAGGAAGTTAAAATGATGCGGTGATAGTTGCAGTCGCCCGGCGTTTCAACAACGAGCCGCCGAAAATCTCCCAGTGCTCTCTGTTCAATACATTGGCAATGCTCATACTCATAGACAAGTTATCCGAGTAATGATAACTCCCGGAGAAATCGAGCAATGTGTACGCCAGAATATCGCCTCGGAAAACTCCCGCCGACCAGAAGAACGAGGGGACGTATTTCATTTTCACACCAAGGTCAAATGAAGACTGAGAATAGGTCGCTCCGATATTAAATTTGTATCGGGGCGCGTTGGGAACGAGGAAATTATTATTCGGGTCGTTCGGATGTCCTTCGAGAATCTTGAAACTGAAATAGGAAAAATTCGCGTCGACCGTCCAATGGTTGGTAAGGTAATAATTTGCAGAGAGTTCATATCCTGCTTCCGTTACCTTTCCCGCGTTCGTGTAAGACCAAATGAGACGACCGTATGTCGGCGGGTCTCCGGGAAGAACGGTGGAGTACGGATAATTCAAATTCAATCCCGGTCCCAAATCGGAGATGAAGTCGCGCATCTCGTTATAGTAGATGTCTGCGCTGACAAAGAGAGTGTGTTCAAGAACGCCCTTATAACCGATTTCAAATCCGGAAATTTTTTCAACTTTGAGTTGGTCGTTGCCAAGATATGCAAGCGCTTTGAACGGATGCTTCACATACAGAAACAGTTCGGAATAGTTCGGCGCTTGAAACGCGCGGTTATACGTTACGCGAAATGTATGTTCCTGCCATGGAGACCAGACAACTGCCGCTTTCGGTGAAATAAAATTTTCGTGAAGCGTTGAACGGTCGAAACGGGCGGCGACAACTGTTTTTAATTGTTCGGAAAACCTGTACTCACCCTGAGCAAAGATGCCGCTTGTGTTATCATTACGCGGCGAAAGCATTAACGTTCCTTTTGTGTCAATGTTGATGAGGCGATGGGAAATTCCACCGACGACAAACAGTTTGTTATCAAGCGCTGTAAAGTTGTATTGAAGTTCACCGTGTGTAATCGAAGCATCCTGAATCAACGGAAGTCCTGTCGAGAGTGAGCGCTCCGGCTCTTTGTTGATTCGTCCGTTTGACCAGAGTAAGAAATTAAAGCCGTGTCCGGCGTATAGCAATCGTCCCCACGGGCGTTGCGCTTTGATTGCCTGCACTCTGCCGATACCCGTGACAATCACTTCTCTTTCTGCCTGAGCGATGCCGCCTTCGAGTGTTGTAAAACCTCCTCCATCATATTCATAATCAACCCGCGCCGAGGCGTACATAGTTTGAATCGGATTCAAATCCAGGTCTGTGACTTCATCATTAAGAACCGGATGAAACTGAGTTTTAGCATATTCAAATTGTTGATTCGTCCGGATGACGCTATACGACTTTCCGGAAATTCCGCCAGCGTTTACTTTGTAACTCCAATTGCCCGCAATGCCTGCGTGACGAATATCTCCGCGATACATATTCATCTCTCCGAAGCCGGTAATGATTTTTGTTCCTGGTGAAAGCCGTGGTGGGAAAGAAGAAATGTTGATGACACCGTTGTACGCGTTCGCACCATACAATGCTGAGCCGGGTCCGCGAACAAGTTCGATGTGCCCGAGTTCTTCCAGCGGAATAGATAATCCGTTCCATTCCGTCGCACCGAGAAATGCAGTTCCCAAATCTCTGCCATCGAGCAAAATTAACATGCGGCGATTCAACGAACTGTTGAATCCGCGCGTGTTGATATTAAAATCGAACAAACCGTTTTGCGCCAAATCAATTCCCGGTTGGGATTCCAAAATCTTTGGTAACTGTCCGCTTGATGAAGTACGGATGATATCCTTCGTATCAATCAAAGAAACGGATGCAGGCGCATCGGTAATCCGTTCTTTTTTGAATGACGCACCGAAAACAGTAACGCCGCCTATCTCGACCGATTTTTCCCGGAGAGCGATATTTTTTTGAACAGTTTCATTCGCAGTAATGGAGAACGAAATCTCTTTCGTCTCATAACCAACGGCTGAAATAACTAATGTGTGTTCCCCGATGGAAACGTTTTGGATAAGATATTTACCTTCAAAATCAGAGGAGACTCCAAGCGTCGTTCCTTGAATAATGACGTTCACCATCGGAAGCGGAACGCGACTCTCCGCATCCGTTATGTATCCGGTAATACTACCCATGGTTTGTGAGGTAGCTGATTGTGTCAATAATAAAAAGAACAATGCAACCATCAGATTGCATATCGGTCGAGTTTTGAGACGCATGGTAATGCTCGTGTATAGTTATTCCGGAAGTAAAAGAAAAACCCCGAGTGAAATTGTACCTCGGGGTTTAGTTTATATGAATTGATTAGAAATTCTTGCTGACCATTGTTCGGAAATTGCCGGGACCTTCTGCATTTCCTGCCAGGAACATTTGAACAGGTCCGACATTGTTTGCCAGCCACAATTTTGCTGTCACGCCTGCCGACAACACTGCGCCGCCGGAACTGACCGTTCTTGTGACGACGAGTTTGTATGTTTCATAAGTTGTTGAACCGACGGTGATATTTTCTTTGCCTTCAAAAATACCTTCAATTTTCAAGTTCACGGTAATCGGGTTGCTCACTCCGCCGACATAACTTGTAAAGTCTTCATTGAAACAGGTAAACTTTGTTCCAATACCTGCACTCGGTTTTGCAAGAGTAATGAAACGAAGGGAATCGTTGCGCGCAGTTGTGTCACTCGCGCTTTTCCATATCTTCGTGCTTGAACTGCGGTAGAAGTATCCAAGATTTGTCATGTACGAGAAATCTCCCGTTGCAGTATCCTGTCGGATAAACACAGGTGTGAATTTGTTATTCACTGCAAAAGCCGGAACACTTGTCGTATCAAAAATAAGGACGGCACTTTCACCGACAAGATTTGGAAATACTGAGGCTGGAAGAACTGCTGAAACCGGAATTTTGTTGCCAACCGTCCATTTGGTTGAGTAGCCGGTTTCGGTTCCGTTGATTTTCGTTTCTGTTTCCGTTGCTGTAAGGTAACCGCTATAGGTGATAGCATTGCCAGCAGTGAATGGGAAAAGAGTTGTCGGCACGGAAGTATCCGGCGGCGGTGTGATGGTTTCATCTTCTTTACAACCGACTGTCAACATGAGGGCTACAGTCAAAGCCAAGAACAACGCGTACTGCGTGTATTGTTTCATAAGAAACTCCTGAAATTAATAATTAAGTATAAGGGTATATATTAAGTGCGCTAAAGATACTCAAACATAATGAGAGATTCAACTCTAACTTCTATGCCCGGTACATCCGGCAGTTGAAAAAAGACAAAATCTATAAAAGCAGGATAATTATCCTATTTTTATTTCCTCCCGATAAAAATCGTTGCAACTCCCAACGTCAGAAAATGTACCTTTACTTCCGAGAATCCTGCTTGCTTCATTTGTGAAGTGAATTCTTTTTGTCCGGGAAAACTTGAAATAGAACTTGGCAGATACGTATATGCTGAGGTATGACGTGAAATGATTTTTCCGATGAGAGGCAGTGCAACCTGAGAATAGAACGTATATAATTGTCTGACAACCGGCAGTTCGGGTGAGGTCAATTCTAAAATCAAGGAACAACCATTTGGTTTCAGGACACGATACATTTCCTGTAATGATTGTAACCGATCTGCAAAATTCCTGATTCCAAAAGCAACCATCGTTGCATCGAAACTTCCTGATTTGAACGGAAGATGAAGCGCATCGCATGAGACCAGTAACGGCGCT
Source organism: Ignavibacteriota bacterium (assembly GCA_016212665.1). Lineage (NCBI taxonomy): Bacteria > Pseudomonadati > Ignavibacteriota > Ignavibacteriota bacterium. The sequence goes on along the minus strand of JACREZ010000034.1, from coordinate 99,152 downwards.
TGTGCCTCTTTGTGTTGTACCGCTTTCTTGCGGAATACTTGTAACATGTTGTAGGCAAAATCAGAAGCGACCAACGTGCCGGGCTCTAACTGCAACGCATCAAGCGCTAAGTCGCCGCTTCCGGTTGCAATATCGAGCAATGCACCCCCGCGTTTTTCTTCAAGCAAACGAATTGCTTTTCTTCTCCAAAGAATATCCAAACCGAAACTCAACAGGTGATTGAGTCGGTCATACGTTGGTGCAATTGCATCGAACATCTCCCTGATTTCTCCGGGATTAGTTCGGGTGGGAAGTTGATTGGCTGAATTCATACGTGTGAATGTGTTGAAAATATTTCTAACATTCAAATCAACGATTCGTTTGTTTTTTGGTAAGTTTTCTCGTATGTTCAACAGAATTTTATGAAGCGGAAGTTCCGAATTTTCATATACTCTCCCTTGTTGTGGGTGTTCCTCTTTCTGATTTCTGTCACCGCACAGGAACAGGAAAAAAATGTTATTGCCTATCGCGTCTCCTCTCCAATTTCACTCGATGGAAAACTTGTAGAACCTGACTGGGATTTTTCAACATTTATTTCCGACTTCAAACAATTCGACCCGGAAGAAGGTGAAGAACCGACGGAACGGACAGCCATCAAAATTTTGTATGATAACGATGCATTATACATCGGTGTGAAGTGTTTCGATTCAGAACCATCGGCAATCGAAAAACAAATAACTCGCCGCGACCGCACATCCCAAGCAGACCGATTCTCCGTTATTATTGATTCTTACCATGACCATAATACAGCATTTCTCTTTAGCGGTTCGGTCTCCGGCGTCGTCTCCGACGGAATCCTTTCGCATGACGGACTTGTATATGATGTGCAGTGGGATGCGGTCTGGGATTTTGAAACGCGGACAGATGACGAAGGTTGGACGGGTGAATTTAAAATTCCGTTCAGTGCGTTACGATTTTCTGAACAACGTTCGGAATATGTTTGGGGAATAAATTTCCGTCGTTTTATTGCGCGGAAAAAAGAAACAGTTGAATGGGTAATGGTAAAACGAAGCGAAACGCCGCCCGGAACTATTTCTTCTGTCTCGAAGATGGGACATCTCACAGGGATGAGCGGTATTAAACCGCCGATTCATCTTTCCCTGTTGCCATACGGAATTGCGAAACAGAGTTTTCTTTCCAAGCCCGCCCCTTTTCCACACCAAAGTAATACGGAAGTTAACGCCGGACTTGATATGAAGTACGGTATTAGTAACAACTTCACACTCGATTTGGCAATCAACCCGGATTTCGGACAAGTGGAAGTTGACCAATCAGTATTGAATCTCACCGTGTTTGAAACAAGGTACCCGGAGAAACGACCATTTTTTTTAGATGGTTCACCAATGTTCAACTTCGGAAATTTATTTGATAATCGCTCGCTTCAGATGTTTTACTCAAGAAGAATCGGGAAAAAACCGTTGGCTCCGTACGGAACTCCTTCATCAGGACATTTCTTTGCTGAAGAGCCGCAAACAACGACTATCCTCGGCGCTGGCAAACTTACAGGACGAACGGAGGGCGGACTTTCCATCGGGTTGTTGACAGCCTTAACAGAACAGGAAGAAGGAGTTGAAGAAAACCTGAACGGAAACAGACTTTCTCCTATTGTGTTTGAACGTCAGGCAAGTTATAACGTTCTTCGACTCAAACAGGATTTCAGCAATCAAAACTCACTTGGATTTATGGCAACCGGGGCATTCAAAGAAAAACGCTTTCCATCAGTCAGCAGTGGGATTGATTGGAAGTTGAAATTTGATGAAGGCGCGTACGCCTTCGATGGATATGTTGCCGGTTCGTTAATCACACCTGCACCTGATAAACAACAAACAGGAACGGCGGGTCGTATCGGACTTGGAAAACTCGAAGGTCAACACTGGCTTGCATTTTCTTTTTATGATTTCTCAACGAAAAACTTTTTTATCAATGACCTCGGATTTTACAGTCAGCCACGCGAGCACGGTGGATACACGCAAGTCACATATAAAGAAGACAATGCAGAGGGAATGTTGCGACGGTATGCAAGCGCTTTCCAGTTAAATTACCGGTGGAATTGGGAGGGGGCGAAAACTGTCGCTGAGTTTGAATTTGAACCGAGTATGGAGTTCAGAAATTTCTGGATGGTTACGTTGAACTACACACAAATCTTTCCGTCGTTTGACGATGAGAATCGCGGCATCGTCGGATTATATCGCAAGCCTGCCGGAAGTACGATTGTCGCGACTATTCAGACAGACTCGCGCAAGCCTGTCAATATGATGATGCATGGTGGAATTCTGACAAACGAATTGGGAATGAATACCGGCATTGTTTCGACCCGGCTTACACTTCGCCCGCTCACGTGGATGGAATTTGTACCGGCGTTCACGTATTATGAAACACGCAATGAAGAAGCGTGGGTCATTCCGCAGTACACAGAACACGGGTACAATTTGTTTGGAAAGAGAGATATTGACCAGCGCGATATTTCGTTGCGAGGGACGATAACATTTTCACCGCATCTCAGTTTACAATTTTTCACACAAGTACTGTTGGTAAAAGTTCACTACGAAGATTACCGGGAACTTGTCTCACCAACCGATTTGAAACCATACGATATTCAAAATTCTCTCACATTCTATGACCCGGATTTCAACGAACAAGTTTTGAACGCGAATGTTGTATTGCGATGGGAGTATCTGCCGGGAAGCACGGCGTATGTTGTCTGGACTCAAGCTCGAGAGGGATACAACACACCGTACACAACTTCTTTTGGCGAAGATTTCGGGCAAACTTTTCGGCTTCCGATGGATAATGTGCTTCTCTTGAAGTTGAGCTATTTTTGGAGTTTATAACCTCTTTGTTATGAGGAGGTGCTTACTTTCGTACGTTCACTTCAAACAAAAAAGTCAGGCTGTAAACCTGACTTAAAAATCTATGAGTGAGTCATCCTACTCGTGTGTTTCAAGTTTCCGAAGTTCATCACGAAGTGCGGCGGCTTTTTCGTAATCCTCCCGTTCGATTGCCTGTTGGAGTTGCGCTCTGAGCGCTTCAAGTTTGGTAAGACTGGGTTGTTTCTGTTGTGATGCACTCTCCTGCTGTTCATCCGGAAAAAATGCCGCTTCGTTCATCACATTTCCCGCGACGAATATCGGAACGCCGAAGCGAACAGCAAGTGCAATCGCATCGCTCGGACGCGCATCAACTTCTCTGTTGTCGATTTGTAAGTACGCATAGAACGTTCCTTCCCGTAAATCACTGATAACAATTTCGAGCAACTCTGAACCGAGCGCTTCGACGACATTTTTTAACAGGTCATGCGTAAGCGGTCGCGGCGGTTTAATGCCTTCAATTTCGAGCGCGATGGATTGTGCCTCAAACGCCCCGATGATAATGGGAAGGCGGCGTGTCCCATGTGTCTCTTTCAAAATCAGCGCGTAGGCTCCGCCGCTTTGCGGATTGGTTGATAATCCTAAAATTTCTACTTGAATTTTGTTCATGCGTTATTTGCCTAACGCTGTTTTGCACGCTTCGTTGAGTTTCGGCAGAACTTCAAATACATCCCCAACGATTCCGTAATCTGCAACCTGAAATATCGGAGCGTCTTTATCTTTGTTGATGGCGACAATACATTTCGAGGAAGACATTCCGGCGAGATGCTGAATCGCCCCGGAAATTCCGCACGCGATGTACAGCGAAGGTGATACCGTTTTTCCGGTCTGCCCGACTTGTTCATCATGCGGACGCCAACCCGCATCAACGACCGCGCGGCTTGCACCGACTGCACCGCCGAGAATATCGGCAAGTTGTTCGAGCATTGTGAAATGTTCGGGGGCTTTCATTCCCCGACCGCCGGAGACGACGATACTTGCTTCTGTTAAATCCGGACGACCTTCTGCAATTTTCACTGCCGTCGCTTTTGTTTTGAAATCGGCATCATTCAATTCAACAGTTGCAGTTTCAACAGTTGCTGTCCCTGTGCTTGGTGTTGCAGTAAAAACATTCGGTCGAAGCGTGAAGAGTTTGACTGGCGAAGAGACGGTGACATCAATAAATGCCTTGCCTGCATAAATCGGTCTGGTTGCAACAATGGTTCCTTTTTCCACTTTCAGCGCGGTGCAATCTGCGGCGATGCCTGCATCCAACTTCACCGCAACACGCGATGCCAAATCTTTTCCCATCTGACTTGCAGGAAGAAATACAACGGACGCCTGTTCGCGTTTCGTAATCTCTGCAACGATTTTGCTGTACGCCGTGGTCGAATATAATTGCAAACGTGCATCCTGCACAACGATAACTTTTGTCGCTCCGTACTTTCCCAACTCGGAAGCGATGCCCTGCACATTGTTTCCGACAACGAGCGTAACAAGTTCCGCTCCCAATGTGTCTGCAATGTTGCGTGCGGCTTGTGTTGTTTCAAATGCAGATTTCTTAAACTTACCTTCTCGCTGTTCAGCGAATGACAATAGCTTCATATCAATGCAAAATGTAAAATGAAAAATTAAAAAATGTTATGTGTTGTGAGTTGTACATGCAACCGCTAATTCGAAATTAAAAGACTTTCGCTTCCTCTCGTAACAATCTCACCAACTCAGGAACTGCCGTTGCATCCGTCCCGACAATTTTTCCTGCTTGTTTTGCCGGAGGCATTCGCATCGCAACAACGTCAACTTTCGGGGCGAGCGTGGCGGGTTGTTTCTCTTCAATCGGTTTTGTTTTTGCCGACATGATTCCTTTCAGCGATGGATAACGCGGTTCGTTCAAACCTTTTTGTGCGGAAATCACGCACGGAAATTGTGTCTCCACAACTTCATGCCCGCCTTCGATTTCCCGTTCGCACACCACTTTATCTACGCTTGCTTCGAGTTTGATAACGGTATTGACGGTAGGAATTCCAAGAAATTCTCCGACAAGTCCTGCTACCGATTCATCATAATAATCAATTGATTGTTTCCCGAAGAGGACGCAATCGGGCGAACGCTGTTTCAGTTCTTCCGCGAGTGCAAATGCAACCGAGTATGAATCTCGTGGTGAATCGTCTTTGAGGAGAACGGCTTTTTCGACGCCCATCGCAAGCGCTTTGCGGAGTGTTTCTTTGTGTGTATCGCCGCCGAGCGAGAGGGCGAACGTTTCTCCGCCAAACTGTTCTTTCAGTTTCAGCCCGGCTTCAATGGCAAATTCATCGTAGGGATTGAGAATAGAATTGACGCCTGATTTATCAATCGTTTTTCCGTCAGCGCCGACTTTCACTTTCGTTTCAGTATCGGGAACGTGATTGATACAAATTGCAATCTTCATGGATGTTCAGTTTCTGAGTGGTTATAAGAGAAGTGCTAAAATTTTCGGCACAATATAGTTATGATTGCCAAAATAGGCAAAAACAATCAATTCAAAATTAAAAATGCAAAAGGAAAAATTATGTCCCTTGCGCCCTGCTCCTTTTCACCCTTGCCTTTTACCCGATAGTTATTATTCGTTAGTTGACAAAGAGGTGTTTGAATAACAAGAATCCTTTTACTACATTTTCACGCCAACACAATGTTCTATCAACGAGAAAGTACCCGATGACATCCACAAAAAAATTTATGACGCTCGAACGGTTCATCAATGAGCAGGAGCAATTACACCCGAATGCGACAGGAGAATTTACCGGTTTGTTGCACGATTTATCACTTGCCGCGAAACTTGTTTGGCGCGAAGTAAGCAAAGCCGGGCTTGTTAACATTCTCGGAACTACGCACCGGCTCAACAAGAGTGGTGATGTTGTGAAGAAACTTGATGAATTTGCGGATGAAACAGTTTACCGCGCAATGGATCATGGCGGTCACGTCTGCGTGATGGCATCGGAAGAGAACGAAGATATTCTTCACATTCCCGACCACTACAAGGCAGGGAAGTACGTCTTTTTGTTTGACCCGCTTGATGGTTCATCAAACATAGATGCAAACATTACACTGGGAACTATCTTTGCAATTTACCAGCGCATCTCTCCCGAAGGAAAGGGGACGCTCGAAGATTGTTTGCAACCGGGTTACAAACAACTTGCCGCTGGATATATCATCTATGGAACAAGCACCATGTTTGTTTATACGACCGGGCGAGGTGTGCACGGATTCACACTCGACCCTTCGGTTGGCGAGTTTTTGCTTTCGCATGAAAATATCCGTGTCCCGAAGAAAGGAAAAATTTACAGCATGAACGAAGGGAACTATCGAAATTGGGATGACGGGATGAAACGTTACATTGATTATCTCAAAGAAACAGATAAAGCAACCAATCGCCCTTACTCGCTCCGCTACATCGGCACGATGGTTGGCGATGCGCACCGGACGTTGCTCTACGGCGGCATCTTTGCATACCCCGGCGACAAGAAAAATCCCGACGGGAAACTCCGGCTTTGTTATGAATGTAACCCGATGGCATTTATTATAGAGCAGGCAGGCGGACGTTCGAGTAACGGCAAGCACAGCATCCTTCAGATTCAACCGACTGCGTTGCACGAACATACTCCCGTATTTCTCGGAAGCGAGGAAGATGTGCTGATTTGTGAAGAATTTTTATCCGGCAAAAGGTAAAATCTTTATAAAAAGATAAATTTTCCTTATATCATTATTGATACCCACAACAAAATTTTGTACCTTCACTCTGCCCTTAGGGGCATGGTTTCTTGATTTATTACTCAGAAAGAATCGGCTATGAAAACATTTTACCTCTTATCAAGCAGTTTGTTCCTACTTTTTCTCAGTAGTCTCATCTTTATCTCGTGTGATGATGATGGGTTGATTGAGGATACAACTCCGCTTTTATCAGAACCTGCGGCGCTCAGCATTTCAACGGGAATGACCGGTTCGATTGCTGTTTCAGGCGGACAAACTCCATACTCGATTCAGGTTGGACCTGATACAACATTCTGCACGGCTACGATTGCAACTATCGGTCTTGTAACGGTAACACCGAAAGCCGCCGGGGCAACTTCGATAACTGTTCAGGACGCATCCGACCCGGTTCGCACCGTGACGATTCCAATAACGATTTCCATCGGACATGGAAATATCAACGTTGCATGGACGATTAACAATCTGGCGTCAAACTTATTATGCCCGCAAGTGAATTCATCGCAAGTGCGAATAACGATTGATGGTTACTCACCGGTTCTTCGTACATGCGGAGACGGCGTGTACACGTTCACAAGTATCACAGCTGGAAACCACACTTTCACAGCCGAACTGCTTGACCCGTTGAACAATGTTCTTTCTACCGTGAATCAATCAATATTCGTTGTGGCAAATCAGGATTTGATGCTCTCAATTAATTTCAACGCGCCGTTAATTGTCGGCTCACTGAATTTTGCTTGGACAATTGACGGACAAGTTGCAAGCACCGGATGTTCGAGCGCAAACTCAACAAGCGTACGCCTCACTGTCGGCAATCTTTCCCCGATGATTGAGCCATGCTCGAACGGGCAATTAACAATGAACAATATTCCATCCGGTACGTACACGATGGTCGCTGATTTGCTTGATGCAGGAAATACAATTCTCAGTCAGCGAGTCGAAAGTATTACTATTCTCACAAATCAAACAGCAAATGTAAATCTTGATTTTAATACCGGACCGTTAGTCGGTTCTGCAACAATCAATTGGACTGTGAACGGCGGAACGAATTGCCCGGCTGGTGGAAACATCAGCATTACCGTCACCGGACCTTCGGCAGGTAATTATAACGTAAGTTGTTCTGCGGGTACGTATCAAATATCCAATCTCGGTCCCGGAACATATTCGTTTGATTTGGTATTGACCGACCCCGCACAGCCCGGACAACAAGCAACCGTATCAGCACAGAATGTAAATGTTATCGCCTACAACGATGCAAGTATTTCGCTTGATATTTCCTGCTTGTTCTGCGGCGGAACACCAACCACCGGAAATGCACAAATAGATGTTACCTGTACAGGTCCCGCATGCGGATTAACAGGAACACTTCGTTTCATTCTGAAAGATTGCGGTGTCGGAACTCCGGCACAAAGCACAGGAACATACACCGGAGTTACACTCAGCGCAGGAACTCCGAACTCGCACACGTTCAGTAACGTACTCTCCGGAGGACGTTGCGTTCAAGTGTATCTCGATGTTGACAACAGCGGAACGCTGAACACGGGCGATGCGTACATGAGTCTCGGTGAAGCAAACGTAGTTATCCTTGGCGGGCAAACAGCGACATTGAGTGTGCAGTTGGATGCGGTAAGCCCATAATTCTCAAATGAAACAGAGCAATCAATTTGAAACAATGTCATGTCTGTGGTTCTGCAGAACTTAGTCATTCTGTACGAAGCGAAGTATTTGAAAACGAGGGGAAGCATGTTCTCGTGGAAAACATTCCTGCAGAAATTTGTTCCCGTTGTGGTGAGCGAATCTTTAGCAGGGAAACCACAGAGAAAGTCCGGCTTATGGTACATGGAAATGCAAAGCCGGTGAAGTCTGTTTCGATGGATGTATTTGCTTATGAAAGAATTAGCTAATGAATAGTTTGCCAATCACGAATTTGTAAGGCGGGATTAATCAGATGTTCTTTTCAAGACATGCGAAAAACAGAATGAGAAAATTCAAACTTACCCAAGAAGAAGTTGAACAAACTGTTAGCAATCCTCTCTATGTAGAAGACGACATCAAAGGAAGAAAAAACGCATGGCAATCGTATTATGACCGATTTATAAAAGTTACTTACATTGTAGAAGAAAACAGGACAATCATCATAACGGCAACAATTAAAGAACGAATTTCAAAGGATTGATAACCATGAAAATACTATACGATAAAGATGTAGATGGGTTGTATATCGAACTCCGGGACAACACAGCACATCATAATATTGACATTATTCCCGGCGTAAGTATGGACGTGGATGAAAACAACCAAATAGTTGGCATTGAAGTGTTAGATGCATCTGAGATATTGAAAGAAAATCTCTATGATTTGGAAATTCATCAAGTGCCAATGAAAAAAGCTGTTTGAAGATTTACAGGAAATGTGTATGTAAAAACACTGAACACCAACTACAAACCGAAAGCCAACTCTCTACCCCTGTAACCTTTTCCTCCCTCCCTCCGTTTCATTGGTACAACAATCAGGATGAACCATGAAACGAATGCTTCTCTCACTCATCATTTTCGCCGTGATACTTCCGGCGACTGTTCTTTCTCAGCTTCCTGTCATTTCTCATTACAATCTCAACATCCAACTCTTCCCGAAAGATGAATCGCAAACAGCAACTGCCCGGTTGACAATTTCAAACACGACGGAGAAATCTTTCAAGGAACTTCCGCTTGTCCTCTATCGCCTGCTTGATGTTCAATCAGTAGCAGACGAAGCGGGGGAAGCACTACATTTCACTCAGGATATTCAGCGATTTGATGATGCGGCAACGCTACAGGCAAATCTCATCTCCGTGACACTTTCGAAGCCATTACTACCGAAACAAACGACTATCATCGCGATGAAATACAACGGTGCAATCTATGGCTACCCGGAAGTTATGGCGTACACGCACGACAGGATTGATGAACACTATTCATTGCTTCGTCCCGACGTATTAGCGTATCCACTTCTCTCCAAGCCATCGTTTTCAGGACGGGGTTCGATTCTCTATCAATTATTTACCTACAATCTCGAAGTCACCGTTCCAAATTCTTACACCGTTGCATGCGGCGGTGTACTAAAAAATGTTGTCAACAGCAAAGACTCATCAACATTTATCTTTGAAAGCAAAGCGCCGACGTGGCGAATGGATATTGCCGCGGCGAAATTTTCCACAGTGAAAGATGAATCACAGAAACTATTTATCTACACGATGCCGGAAGATTCACTTGGCGCGCATCATGTTTTGCGCGGAATGAAGAACGTTATTGCGTTGTACTCGCGTCTATTCGGAGAGGTGGAAAATTATCAGGGCTACACAGCGATTGAAATTCCTGATGGTTGGGGTTCACAGGCGGGAGATTATTATTTCATGCAAACATCTGCCGCGTTTCGCGACACGAACAAACTCTCGGAAGTGTACCACGAGATCGGACATTCATGGGACCTGAGCGCGAAGCCCGAAGTACAACGATGCAGATATTTTGATGAAGCATTCGCCTCGTACTTTGAAGCCCTTGCAATCAAAGAGTTTAATGGCGAGCAGGCATTTCTTGATGACATGGAACGAAGCCGGGAAATGTTTGCCCGGTGGGTGAACTATGATAAGAAATACGGTGAAACACCGATTGCTGAGTACGGGAAATCAGAACTTGGTCAGATGTCGTACACGAAGGGCGCGTGGTCGTTGTATGTTTTGCATCGGTTGCTCGGTGATGAAGAATTTAGAACGCTCATCAAAACATTGCGGAAAGAGTTCGATGGCAAATCCATTGACTTCAAAGAATTTCAGAAAACAACAGAGAGAACTTCGAAGAAAAATCTAAACAAGTTTTTCAATGAATGGATTTTCGGTGCAGAATCTTCTCTTCTTATGCTTGACAACATTCCGATTGACAACATTCTTAAACGGTATCAATAACGTTGCGCTCTTTGCCTGCCCGCCGTCCACTAAGCGGGACTTTGGCAGGCGGGCGTCTTCTTCGAGTGCTTTGCGGTAAAAAAAGTTTGAAGTTTTCAGTAGGATCTTCTACATTTGAATAAGAACTATGAAAACTATCGGTCTCATCGGCGGGATGAGTTGGGAATCAACTCTCCACTACTATCGCATCATCAATGAAGAAGTGAAACGGAAACTTGGCGGATTCCATTCTGCAAAGTGTGTTATGGTCAGCGTTGACTTTGAAGAAATCGAACGCTTGCAACGGGAAGGAAGGTGGAAAGAGATGGGAATCATTCTCAATGAAGCGGCAAAAAACCTTGAACGAGCCGGCGCGGATTTTTTTGTTCTCTGTACGAACACGATGCACAAAGTCGCTGAACAAATTCAGAACAACGTTAACATTCCGTTTCTCCACATCGCAGATGCAACGGCGAAGAATATCAAACAGCAAAATATTTCAACCGTCGGATTGCTAGGAACAACGTACACGATGGAACAGGAATTCTACACATCGAAATTGAAAGCAAACAATCTCCGTGTGATAATTCCAGATGCGCAGGAACGGGAAATCATTCATCGTGTTATTTTTGATGAACTCGTTCACGGCATCATTAAAGAAGAATCAAAGAATCGTTACCAAAGCATCATGAAGAATTTGGCAACGCGGGGAGCGGAAGGAATAATTTTAGGTTGTACGGAAATCGGTTTGCTTGTCAAGCAAGAAGATGCAACTGTTCCGTTGTTTGATACAACACTCATTCATGCGCAGGAAGCGGTACGATATTCTCTCGAAGAAGTATAATGGAATAAAAAAACATTCCGACACGAGCGAGATTTCCCGACGCCACAGGTTCTTCCGAATCATTTCTTCACAACTAAATTCCTCAATGCCACCTGCCCTTTGCGAGAGAAGTTGATTGACTCTCCGAGAATTCGTTCCGCTTCCTGCGGAGCGTGGAAACCGGTTGAGTTCTCCGCTTCGACAAAATCCAAGTAGAATTGTGCCTTGCGTTGAAACTGTTGTGCTGTTTTGACAGATGGAAGGGTCGAGTCCGCAGTTCTTACCGTTTTCAAATCATCAATCAATTCCATGAGAGCATCCATCGCGAGATTTCTCATGCGGAATGTTCGCTCCTGAATTGTCTCTACCCGCGCTTTCAATTCATCTTCCGACCACTTATGACACGTCTGACAAGAACGATTGATTTTCAATAGCGGGCTGTTGACGTGATGGTCAGAAATCTTCAACGCACCAACTCGTTGATACGGCATGTGACAATCCGCGCACGCTACCCCTGAACGCGCGTGAATTCCCTGATTCCACAGTTCAAATTCGGGATGTTGTGCTTTCAGTGCCAGTGCACCGGTTTCTTTGTGTGTCCAATCTTTAAACTCAACTTCATCGTAGTAAGCCAGAATACTATCCACCTGTAATCCTTTGTGCCATGGATACGTGAGCCGCTTTTCCGGTCCTTTGAAATAATATTCGACGTGGCATTGTCCGCAGACATACGAACGCATCTCCTGCCTCGTTGCCATTTTGTTCACGTCATAGTCGGCAATTCCCTGCGATGATTTCAGCACGCGCATTCCTTCGATGAATCCGGGACGAGTGACGCGCAATTGCATCGTCTGTGAATCGTGGCAATCAATGCACGCAATCGGATGTTCGATATGAGTGCGTGCTTCTTTGTACGGCATCTGATTCATCTTTTCAAAGCCGGCAATCAAATCACCATTGCCCGCCTTCATGTATGGAACATAAACAGAACCGTGACAATGTAAGCACGTCCCCGGTTGCTTCACAACATTCACCCGCTCAGTAAATGTTTGGTCATCAAGCATGTATGCGTGCCCGCGTTCTTCTCTGAAATCCACAGCAAACGCGTAGCCCGACCACATAGTCTTCAAACGCGGGTCTTCTTCGATGCGTGACTGCGCAACAACGGAACGCGGGTCGGCTTGTGTCGGTGTTCTCGGTACCGCTTCGCTTCCGCCGAATCGTGTTCGAACCTGATCCACGGTCCGCATGTACTCATCATATTGCATCGGGAAATTCTTTCCCCACATAACCGGGTCTTCCGTCGTGTCAGTCAACTCGACGACACGAAAGAACGGATTTTTCGCCTCCTGTTTATGTTCCATGATGTTCACAAGAAGCGCGGCAGAACCGAACGCGGCTCCGGCGATTAACGCGGTCACAAAAATGTAGAAACGAAAAGAGTGTCTGTTTTCTTTTTGTTGATTCATAAATTTACTACTGGTTACGGGTTACAGATTTTGTGTTTTGGGTATAATTTTTCGGGTTGAAAGATTCAAGATTCAGGATTTAGAATTAAAGTTTCAGATTCCATTTATTGATTATTGCCAAATGACCAATGACTAATGACTATGAACAATTGACTAATGCAGATGTCCAACCGATGAATGGCATTGAAGACACGCGAGTTGTTCTCCTTCTCCATGCGGTCCTTCGATTGCTTCGACAATCGGTTCGTGGCATTTTCGGCACGCCTGTTCGGTAACTTCTTTATTATGTGGTTTGATTTGAATCGGCTCGTGGAAATCGCCCGAAGTAAACGCGAACGAATGCCAAAATCCGTTCGATGCTTTCGTCATGTATTTTGAAACGAACCCGGGCGGCGTATGGCAATCATTACAAACGGCAACAGAACGGTGACTCGACTTCAACCATGAGGAATATTGGTCGTTCATGATGTGGCAGTTTGCGCAGGCGGCAGGGTCGTTCGTCATGTACGAGCCGCCTTTGGCGTAGATAAACGTGTACGAACCGACGCCGACCGCCAAGCCAAACAACATGCTCAGCACAATCGTAATGGTTGATTCGATAAGGAGATATTTTTTCATAAATTTTCGATTGACGATTGAGTCAATGATTCATTCGTCATTTTAAAAGAAACTCTCTCATGAACAACACCGTGGAGTAAAATTGAAAATCCTGATTTTTCTTCTTCGCAAACCCGTGTCCTTCATCGTTTGCCATGAGATACCACACAGGCGTGTTACTCTTTTTTAATGACGCTACGATTTGGTCTGCTTCGGTGTAAGGAACGCGCGGGTCGTTCTTCCCCTGAATGACGAACATCGGCTTCTTGATGTTCTCGACATTGTTCAGAGGTGCAATCTTGTTGAGATACTCGCGCATCTTCTCATCACGTTCATCTCCGTATTCGACACGGCGAAGGTCGCGGCGGTACGCTTCCGTTCGCTCGAGAAACGTGACAAGATTCGACATGCCGACAATATCAATTGAGCAACGGATTTTGTCAGAATAAAATGTGGAAACAGCAAGCGTCATGTGCCCGCCGTAACTTCCGCCTGTTATCATGATGCGGTCACCGTCGAGTTCCAGTTGTTGTTTAATCCAATCAAGCAATGCTTCGAGGTCTTTATACGAATCTTCCCGCTTGAAACCGTTGTCGAGTTTGACGAACGTTTTTCCATATCCTGTCGAGCCGCGGATGTTCGGGAAAATCATTGCCACTCCCATTTCGTTTAGGAAGTAATTATTGCGCCCGAGAAAACCGGGACGGGATTGTCCCTCCGGTCCGCCATGAATATTGACAATCACCGGATATTTCCCCGAAAATTTTGCAGGCGGTTTGTACAGAAAACCGGAAATCATTTTTCCATCGAATGATTTCCATTTGATAAGTTCGGGTTCGGGAAAATTACTGACATTCAATCCGCCTGTTTCGCTTTCCGTCCACCGTTCGAGTTTTCCTGTTGTTACATCGAGTGAATAGACATCGTTGGTAGAACGGGCAGAGTTGATATTGAGAGCGAGCGTTGTGTTATCGCTGTGCCAACCGATGCCACCGACGAGTCCGACTGGAAGTTTCGGCAACGGTAATTCTTTTTTTGTTGCTACATCAAGAACATGCAAGACGCTGATTCCGTCTTCATTGGAAATGTATGCTATTCTTTTTCCGTCATCCGAAAGTGAAAAACCGTCAACATCCCAATTGAGGTTTTCGACGATGGGAGTTTGCTTCTTCAAAGCAATATCAAAATAGACAAGTCGTCTGAACTCAGAATTCAAATCGCTCGTCACATAAAATCCTTTTCCATCATTGGTGAATTGTCCTCCGCCATACGCGACTTGTTCTTTTCCATCTTTCGACGTGAGCAATGATTTTTCCCCTGTTGCAACATCTACTAAATAGAGATACGATTCGTTCACAGAAATTCCTTCCTGCAACAACATCCATTTTCCATCAGGAGACCAGTCGCCTACGCTCCATCCGCCTCCTTCCAACTGGCAAAGCATTTTATCGCTCGAAGGTTCTAACGGATTGATGACGTACACATCGAGATCTTTGTTGTTTCTTCGTGTTGAAGAATATGCAAGCCACTTTCCATCACGTGACCAAGAACCGATAAGGTTGCGGGATTTTCCGTCGGTGAGCATGGTGACGTTGCCCGATGAAATATCAAACCGGAAAATCTGAAACCATTCTCCGCCGCCAACATCTTTACTGAAGATGAAGTAATTCTCATTTTTCGGATTGAACGACGCGCCGCCGATACGTTCAGGAAAGAACGTCATCTGTGTTCGTGCGCCGCCGGGGAACTTCACGTAATGAACCTGCGGAACATCTCCGAAGCGTGTACTGATAAGCATCTCGTGTTTTGTCGGATGCCAACTTGAAAACGATGCCGAGCGAAACTCCGTATAACGGCTGACTTCTTCTGCAATGGAAGAAGGAATTGCCGGAATACCGTCAATGGTGAGATTATCTCCGGGGAGAATATCCTTCGATTGACTGAAAGCAATGGTTAAACAAAAGAGGGATACAATACTGAGAGAGAGGAGTTTTTTCAACTTTATTCCTTTGATAAAATTCATGCTGAATATAGGAGACTTCGCACAGAGAATCAAATTCTGTAATTTTTTTCACCCGCGATTCAATGGACAGACTCTTTCTTGAAATAGCTCCTGTTCAATAACGTAACGGGATGAACAACTTCAACGTTCAGCCAGTTTTTTTTCATTCCGTATTGAAGTTGGAGATGGCACCCGGGATTTGCTGTCACAATAATCTCTGCCTGTGTTGATTCAAGATTCTTCATCTTCCGTTCAATCATCTTCATTGAGTCTTCGAAGCGGAGAACATTGTAAATGCCTGCGCTTCCGCAACACCATGTCGCTTCCGGTAATTCCACAAATTCAATTCCCGGAATTTGCTTCAACAGTTGTCTCGGTTGCTGACTGATTTTCTGTGTGTGGACAAGGTGACATGCTTCATGGTAGGTAACACGCTTGTATATTGAGACTGTCGGAGGTAGAAGTTCGATCCCGGCAAGAAACTCCGTAATGTCTTTTGTTTTGCTTGATAGTTGCTCTGCTTGTTCCGCCATCTCACTAACATCGGCAAACAATTTTCCATATTCCTTCATGAACGCACCACAACCTGCCGCGTCAATAATCAATGCATCAAACTCGAATTGATTGAATGTGGCAATATTTTTTCGGGCAAGTTCTTTCGCCTGTTTGATTTCACCATTGTGTCCATGCAGAGAGCCACAACAGACTTGTGCTTTCGGAATGACGACTTCAAATCCGTTTTTCAACAGAACTTCGATTGCATCACGGTGAATCTCTGCAAACGCAACGTTCATGATGCAACCGGAAAGAAACGCAACCCGTCCGCGTACATCTCCCTCCGGTTTGATGATTTCGGGAAATGATTCATCAAAAAAAGAATCTGAAACATTTGGAAGAAGGGATTGCTTTTCATGCAACAAAGGAGAAAACAATTTGAGAATTTCCGATTGTTGAATTGCTTCCTGCAAACCCGAACGTTGGTACATCCACAACATTCTCGCCCAAAGTTTTGTCAATCGTTTTGAAGAAAGAATCCCAAGAAAAACAGATTTAAACCAATGGAGAAAATAAGTCTCTCTCCCTTGTTCAGAAATTACATTCCGCGCATCTTCGACAAGTTCTCCGTATTTCACTCCCGCAGGGCAGATTGTCTGACATGCCTGGCAGTCCAAACAGAAATACATTTCGTCAACAAACTTCGCGCTAACTTCGAGTTTATCCTCAAACACTTCCTTCATCAACCGGATGCGACCGCGCGGCGAAGACACTTCATTGAACGTGAGGTTGTACGTCGGACAAACGGGCAGGCACAAACCACAATGCAGGCACTTATGAAGGATGTCGTCGAGATTTGATTTCGGATTTCGGATTGTCAATTGCGAATTAATTGATTGATACGGGATGTGAGAAACACGATATGAGTTATCTCTAAGATTCATTACTGAGTACTGAATACTGATTACTCAGCCACATACTCACGTTTTTTCAAGATCGGCAACAGTGCGGCGCCTGCGGCAAACCCACCGATGTGTGCCCACCATGCAACGCCACCAGCATCGCCGCCAATACCAAGCGACATCACGCCGCTAAACATCTGCATGAGGAACCACAAACCGAGAAAAAGAAATGCAGGCAACTCTACCACTTGAAAGAAAATAAAAAGCGGAATGAGGGTCGAAACACGCGCACGCGGGAACAAGAACACATATGCACCTAACACTCCTGCAATAGCGCCGCTTGCGCCAATCATCGGCACTTCCGATTCCGGTGCGATGAAGACCTGTGTCAATGCCGCGGCTACTCCCGCAAGAAGATAAAAAACGATGTACTTGAAATGTCCGAGTCGGTCTTCTACATTATCACCGAACACATAGAGGAACAATATATTCCCGATGAGGTGCATAATGCCGCCATGAAGAAACATTGAAGTAAAAATTGTGAACGACGAAAAGATGCCGGAGAATTCATAATCGGCAGAAGCGGTGAGCCGCGCGGGAATCACGCCGAAGTAATAAAACAACTCGGCTTGATGTTCACCGAGCAAAAACTCGAAGCCAAACACCACAACATTTAATCCAATGATGATGTACGTAATGAACGGAGTCGTTCGTGAAGGGTTAGTATCTCGGAGAGGAATCATACTTTGATTTCGGATTCATGGTTGCCATAGCCATTTGTACTTTTCAACATACAATCTGCTTCTGTAAAAATGTATAGAAAAATCACTATCGTTTTTATTATTATGTGTTAGGGATGATACTCTGTAACAATGCTTATTAGTTTTTCTGATTTAAAATCCTGAGACATTAGGTCCGGCAGTTATTCGACCGTATTCATCTAAAATTAGATTAACTGTTCCACCCTTATTCAGCAAAGAATGCGCCTCAAGTTTAAGACTTGTCCCTAAAGTCGTTATCGAGAATGTCATAGTTCTGTCGTTACTAAATTCATAAAGATTTTGTTTTTCAAAACCATCATAAGTACCATCTTTATATTTTTCGTTCCGCTGTAAATTTTTATACGAAACCGCGCGCAATGCCAGTGCATACAAATTACATAATATCATATCAACATGACTTCTTATAAAGCGAGACTTATACATTGTATAATCTGTTCTCGTGTTTCCTCCATACCACCTATTCCATATATTTTCCGGCAATTCTTTTCCGAATATAATATTGTGTTCATCCACGGTTCCGATTAGTTTGATGGAATCACCCACTTCAACAAATAATTTGTCTGATGACAACTTGTAGCGTCCCTTGATTTGATAAATATATCCACTGTCTTCCCCTGACACTGCGGAGATTGAATTTCCGTCAACGCGAACATCTTGAGCGATTAACGTGTCATCGGGAGTAATCTCGATGATACTCCATTGTTGACCGATGTAAATTCCTTCGCGTAGCGAACTACATCCAATGAATGTCATCACAGTCAAACAAAACAGAATGGAAGTTTTCATTTTGTTCCCTTAAAATTAATTTTAAGTCGAAAAGTATTTCACTTAAACACCACCTTCCCCACCGCACACTCCCCGCACTGTTCCTCTGAACAATAGAACTTATACAACTGCAACGCGCCTTGTTGCAACTTTGCCGAGTTCAATTTGAATTTTTTCGACGAGTCGAATTTTCGACTCTTCAGCAGTTGCTCGTCTATTGTTTTGAGAATGGAGTTTTCTGTTGCAGGGAGGCAACGCTCGAACACATCTAACGTTGCGCGGCGGACATCTTTATCTTTAAAAATACGTGCGTACAGAAAGCAAACCGGCACGACAACATTCTGTACAATTTCATCCGCGCGGGAGTTACCAATCAGTTTTGTCAGTTCCTTTTTCGCTTTCTCCCCGAACCGGTAATGCGTTTTCCAGAATCCATCGGCATCAACCATAAAGAGTTCTGTCATGCGACGGTGTTTTTCTTTGCTGTTCAGTTCCTGATTTTTCAAAATCTGAATGAGTGATTTGAGAAGTCGTTTGTTTAACAACGAAGAGACAAGACGTGACGCACCGGCAAGCCGTATTGTCGGGAAGTTATCCGGTCGCAACCGGAAGAACTGCCATTCGGTTTCTTCACAGCACTCATTGCGATAGAGTTTTTGAGATTTCTTCCACGAGGTTTGCAGCAGCGAAACATACTCTTTGGTCGCTTCGTCGTCCGTTCGTTTCGGAGAAGCAAGCAAACCGGAAACACCAAACAGGAGCGCTTCAAGTTCGAGTTGCGGATTTGATGAACGGGCGGAACTTATTGTATCGGCAAGCCAATGAAGCGGGACGTTTCGGGCAAGTTTTACAAACGGTTGTTGATTCTTGGAGTAGCCGAGCGCTTCCATGAATCCTTCGTAGAGAAGTTGTTCCCACAAGTGCGAGTTGGTAAAATCCCGCGACGAATATTCCTGTACAGGCGGCGGCAAATCTTCCGGGTTAATGCCGAACGGAATTTCCCCGAAACGGGGCGGCTCTTTCAGTGAAAGTTTTGTTTCGTCAATCAATTCCTTGAGTCGTTCTTCAAAACGTCGCATCTTCAGTTCGATGCGCTCGACCGCAAGTTTATTCAACCATCTTTGAATGAGGGCAGAATCCACATCATCATTCTTCTCAAAACATTTGATTGTCGCCAGCCGTTCCGAGCGTTCATCGAGAATCATCTTTTCCCACAACTCACGGAACGAAGAAGTGAGATAATGTTCAAGAATCAGAACAGGAACCTCGCGGTTGCTTTTCGTTTTCGTCGGCTCGAGTGTTTTGCTTCCCCGAAAGACAACATGAAGAATGACTTTGTTGTAGTTCGGGTCGTGTTGGTGAGAATGTTTTTCCCAGTCTTCAAGATTCTGATGCAACTCGACATCGCCCCGGTACAATATACCACCGATGCGAATCCGTGCATCGGAAAAATCTGGACCGCCGTCAGAATTAACTATGCCTGTTGAAAGAATTTCAATCGAACGGTTATCTGTTGTTCGGAGAATATCCGTTGCAAAATCCTGATGCTTCCAGAGTTGTCTCAGGAATCGTTCGGGAACGTGGTGGGATGGAGTTCGTTTTGACATACTTAGTTAAACCGCAAAGCGCGCAAAGCTACACAAAGTTATAGATTATTTGCAATTCTTCTGATTCCCTGTTTGATAAGTTTGACATTAAAATTAATGAGGAATCCTAACTTACATCCTGATAATTTCAGGTAGGTTAATATTTGAGCAAGATGGACATCATTCAGTGATTCAACAGATTTTATTTCGATAATGACTTTGTTTTCAACTAACAGGTCTAACCGGTATCCACAGTCCAACTTCACTTCGCGATAAATTACTGGAAGGGCTTTCTGCGCTTCAACTTGAATTCCCCGTTCATGTAATTCGTGTGTCAGACAAGCTTCGTATGTTGATTCTAACAAACCAGGACCAAGTGCTTGATGAACTTTGAAAGCACAATCAACTACAATTGTGGCAATTTCATTTTCTGTCATAAATCCTTTGCGGTTATTTTGCGCCCTTAGCGGTTGAACTAAAAATATTGTTCGCGGTATGCGTTGATTTGGTCTCGGTACTGAATCGCCGCTTCACGGGCTTTCTCTGCAAAATCGTCTCCGCCAGATGCATAAATAATTGCACGACCGATGTTGATAAGAGCAAGTTCTCCTTTCTTATTACAGCCATATCGAACGGTTGACTCAAGGTCGCCTTTCTGTGCCCCAATGCCGGGAATGAGGAGCGGCATCTCGGGGGCAAGTGTGCGGATACGTTTCAATTCTTCCGGTTTCGTCGCACCAACGACCAAGCCGACATTTTTTTTCACATTCCATTTTTTTGCTTGCGCCACAACATGCTCGTACAACGGCTTCCCGTTCACATTCAAATATTGAAAATCCTTCGCACTCTTGTTCGATGTCACCGCAAGGACAAACGCACATTGGTCGCGTCGTTTCAAAAACGGTTCAACTGCATCTTTTCCCATGTATGGATTGACTGTTGCTCCACCAAATTTCCAATCTTCAAAAAAAACTCGTGCCTGCATTTCTGCGGTGTTGCCGATATCTCCCCGTTTTCCATCGCCAATAGAAATAACTTCTTCCGGAAGCAACGCAAGAGTTTCATTGATAGTTTTCCAACTACGCGTACCCGTTACTTCATAAAACGCGAGGTTCAATTTGTACGCACAAACCAAATCTTTCGTCGCATCAATAATGCGGCGATTGAACTCGAGAAGAGGGTCTTCATACATGCGGAGAAACTCCGGCACCTTCAACACATCAGCATCAAGGCCTACACACAGAAGCGAATTGTTTTTGCGTTGAATGTGTTTGAGTTTTTGAACAAAAGAATTTTTCATCTATAACGAAATAAAAAATATTTGTAATACAAAGCGGCTTGCCAAAAAAATCTATGTTTTAAATAAAAGATTAGACAATAACAACATTAATAAACCGAATAATGCTAGCCCCGAAACAACAAGAACAAGAGTTATTTTACCTGCGAGTGTGGTTTCGGTTATTGTCACTTTCTCTATTTCATCAAAATTGATTGTACCAACAAATTCAAGAAACTCTCCTGTTTGCTTGTTAATAACTAACTTTCCTGTTCCGCGTATCATTTCATTTCCAACATTGACGACAGTGTAATCTCCGCTACGAAAGCGAATTATCCTGCCATCTTTTAAGAAAACTGTAATACTCTCTCCACTATCGTTTTCCAAATGTTCAGGACTAAATACCTGAGTATGGGTACAACCAGTTATCAACAACATAACAATAAGTAAGTAAACAATACATTTTTGCATGATAATTCCTTCAGTATTTACTTACAACGAACCAGCAATCCATTACTCCAACTCTCCATCAATCCAATACTCCGCTCCTCCATCGTTCAATATCTCGGTCCCGGCTTCAAATAATCTGCAAGCCATTTGAATACCGTGTTGTGCCATAACTCGCTGTTGAGAGGCTTCAATACCCAATGTCCTTCATCAGGGAAATAGAGAAATCTTGAACGGATTCCTTTGCGCTGAAGTGCGGTGAACAATTGCATTCCTTCAGTCACAGGAACGCGGTAATCCAATTCGCCGTGGATGACAAGCGTCGGTGTTTTGAAATTCTGTGCGTATTTATGCGGTGAAAATTTCTCAAAATCCGGAGTCTCCCACGGGATGCCGTGTTCCCATTCATCGAACCAGAGTTCTTCCGTTGTTCCGTAATTGCTGGTCGAGTTATACACGCCGTCGTGACAGACAATTGCTTTGAACTTATCCGTGTGTCCGTTGAGCCAGTTCATCATGTACCCGCCGAACGATGCGCCCGCCGCCGCCATGTGCGTCGCGTCTATGTACGGTTGTTGTTCCATAAAGGAGACTCCATTCATGACATCCTCAAAAACTTTTCCGCCCCAATCGCGGCTGATTTCATCAGTGAATTTCTGACCGAATCCCGTACTGCCGCGCGGGTTGGGAAGTGCAAGCACATATCCCTGTGCCGCCCAGAGTTGCGCACACCAACGATACGACCATGAATTCATAAACGCGCCCTGAGGACCGCCATGCACCCAATACACAAGCGGATATTTCAGCGATACATTAAACATCGGCGGTTTGATAATCCACATTTGCACGTCTTTTCCGCCTGCGCCTTTGAACCAGACATATTCCGGCGTGTTCATGAGAATTTCAGAAAACAATCTATCGTTCACCGTCGTGAGCGGCTTCAATCCTTTCCCGTCGGTTTTTTGTGTGTAAATTTCAATCGGCCGCGACAATGATTGATGTGAGAAGACGAGAAACTTTCCGTCAGAAGAAATATTCACTTCACTGTTCGTCGCGTTATCAACAATTTTCTTCGCGTCGTTTCCAGCAATCGTCACCGACCAGATTGGCTTGTTCGCTTTTTCTTCCGCATCGAAATACAATGTTTTACTATCGCTTGCCCAAACAAATACTTCCACGCTTGCATCAAAATTCTCGGTCAGGCTTTTCACTTTTCCCGTTGCGCGTTCAAGCAACATCAACTGCCAACGGTCGGCTTCAAATCCGGCGCGAGCTTGTGCTCGGTAAGCGATATATTTTCCGTCCGGAGAGTATCTCGGGAAACCATCTGCCGCAGCGTTAGTTGTAATTTGTTTTTTCTCTTTTGTTTTGAGATTGACAGAATAAATATCGTGGTTCGTGTTCCATGCTTCTGTTTCAACCGGAACGGGAGTTGCAGTGAAAGCAAGTTCGAGTCCGTCGGGAGAAAAATCGAAATCATCCCCTGCAGAAAATGTGGAAGAAGTCGGAACCGCATCTCTGTCGCCGGGAGTAACATTGAGCGGGTCACCGCCATCTGCCGGAATAACAAACAAGTGTTGCCGCTTTTCATCAACCCAACTATCCCAGTGACGATATAACAACGTTCCGAAGATTTTTGCTTTTACTTTACTGTTATCTTTCTCTTCCTGCTTTTTCCGGTTTGCGGCATCGCTCTGTGCGTACGGCATCTGCGAAAAATCCATATACACGGCAGAAACAAACGCTATTTGTTTTCCATCGCGAGACCAGACCGGTTGCGTTGCCTCTGTTGAGATGGAAGTTAATTGTTTCGCTTCGCCGCCATTGACATTCAAAAGAAAAATTTGAAACGAACCGTTCCTGTTCGATTCAAATGCAATCCGTTTTCCATCCGGCGACCAGCGAGGATGTCTGTCCGCTTTCGGACCGAACGTCAATTGGCGTGCTTCACCTCCTGCCGAAGGAATGAGCCAGATGTCGCTGTTCGATTTGTTCGCGGCTTTGTCAACTTCCGTTACAACGTAGGCAACCCATTTCCCGTCGGGAGAAAGTTGCGGGTCGGCTACGCGTTTTATTTTGAACAGGTCTTCGAGTTCCATCACTCTCGTCGGCTGCGCTATGAGCGGTGAGCTTAAAGCTATGAGCAGTGAGCAATAAGCAATGAGAGTGAATATATAATTGAAAATTTTAGATTGACGATTGGCGATTGAAATACTGTTTCTTTTCATAGTTCTTGTTAATAATGGTTTCTGGTTATCGGTTACAGGTTGTTATTTACTGGCTACTGGCTATTGAATACTGACATACTGATTACTCAACTACTTTGTACTCAACTACTCAACTACTTAATAAAATTTTTCCACATCATTGATTCCACCGGCTTCGTTGTCCGCTTCCGGTATTTGGCAGATTGTTTTTGATTATACGGAACGTCCACCTCGCCGCTGACTTCAAAATAAATCAACTGACCGATTGGCATTCCGGCATAAATCCGAACGGGTTGTCGGACGGAAATTTCTAACGTCCATGTATTGCAAAAACCGATGTCTCCTTTTCCCGCCGTCGCATGGATATCAATTCCAAGCCGACCGATACTGCTTTTTCCTTCAAGAAACGGAACATGGCGATGCGTCTCTGTGTATTCTTCTGTTACACCGAGATATAACTTGCTCGGCACGAGAATAATTCCTTCTTTAGGAATGGTAAAATACCGGACGTGATTGTGTAGCTTCGCGTCAAGAATTTCCTCCTTATACATCGCAAGCCATTTTCCGAGATGGACATCGTAACTGTTCGAACCGAGATATTTTCGCTTGAACGGCTTGATGACGATTGTCCCCTTTTTCATTTCTTCGAGGATTTGTTTGTCTGTAAGAATCATGAAATATTTCCGAATGCTGATGTTGAGTTATTATGTAAGAAGATTTTTCCAATCTTCATACTTCGTGCTTGTGCGGGTGGTTTGTTTTTGTCTGTTCAATGCTGAACGTAACACTACTGGCAACGGAACATCAACCCCGATTGCTTTTTTCACCACTTCAGGAAATTTTGCAGGATGAGCAGTCGAGGCGATAACCATCGGCTCGTGTATCGCCTGTTTTGACTTCATCGCTCGTGCTGAACAAACGCCGACCGCGGTATGCGGGTCAAGAATAGTTCCGGTTCGTTCGTACGTTAATTGAATTTCGCGCAATGTTCGCGCATCATCAATACTGAATGGCTCCATCTCGCTGAACATTTTCTGAAACTGAAAATCATAGACAACCTGAAGCCGTGCGAAGTTGCTTGGATTCCCGACATCCATTGCGTTGGAATAGGTCTGAATGGAATCACGAGGCGAAAATTTCCCTATCCACAAATAACTTCCCACAACATCGTTGACATTCATCGCCGCGCAAAACTTTCGAACAGGAATCCCCATATGCTTCGCGTACACCGCCGCCGTCAGGTTCCCGAAATTTCCGCTTGGCACAACCACAACGGGATTCTCTGTTTGTTTGAATTGAGACTGTAATTGAGCAACAGACCACGCATAATAGGTACTTTGCGGAAGCAACCTTCCGAGGTTGATGGAATTTGCCGTAGTAAGATTTTTTGCTCTCACAAGTTCGGCATCCGCGAGCGATTGTTTCACAAGTCGTTGGCAATCGTCAAACGTCCCATCCACTTCGATGGCGTGGATATTTCCACCGAGCGTTGTCATCTGTTGTTCCTGCAAGCGGCTGATTTTTCCTGATGGGTACAGCACATACACGTTAATGTTCGGGACATTGTAAAACCCGTGTGCCACTGCGCTTCCCGTATCACCAGAAGTTGCCACAAGAATTGTTATCTCGCGTTTATCTTTCTGCAAAAAATAGGAAAGTGTGTTTGCCATGAACCGCGCGCCGACATCTTTGAACGCGAGCGTCGGTCCGTGAAAGAGTTCGAGCAGGTAGAGATTTTGTTCGAGATGGACTAACGGAATCGGAAATGTAAACGACTGCTCGATGATGTTCTTCAAATCCGTCGAAGGAATTTCATCGAGAAAAAGCGAAAGCATTTCAAACGCAATCTCGTGATATGTTTTCTCTCGAAGACTTGAAACGAATCCCGGAGATAGTTTCGGGAGTAACTCCGGAACATACAAACTTCCGTCCGGCGCCTGTCCGTTGAACAACGTCTCACGAAAACTTACTGACGGGCTTTCTCCTTTGACGCTTCTGAACTTCATCCGTTTTGTACTTTCATCATTGTTGCCCCTTCAACATTCGTTATCGAAATATAAATTTCCGATTTCACACCCGCGACTTTTCTAAACTCGTTGCTCATTGCTTTGCCAATTTCCTTTGCTTGTTTGATTGAATAAGCAACCGCGAACATCGAAGGACCGGAACCCGATATGGAACACCCCGTTGCACCGCTCTCCAGAGCGGCTTGCTTCACCTCATCAAATGCCGGAATCAATTTCGAACGAACCGGTTCGACAATCACATCTTCAACACACTTGCCGATGAGTTTAATATCTCCATCCATCAATCCAACAGTCAATCCGCTGACGTTACCCCATTGATGCACTGCTTGCCTGAGTGGAATTTGTTTCGGTAAAATATTCCGCGCTTCTTCCGTTCGGACAATGACATGCGGATGAACGACAACCCACACAGGAGATTTCTTCATCGGAATTTGTACAACATCGAGCGGGTTGTAACTCCGAATCAAACATACGCCGCCAAGAAGCGACGGCGCGACATTATCAGCGTGCGGCGAGCCGGAAGCCAATCGTTCTCCTTCGACGGCAAACCGGAGTAAGTCCCTTCGTTTCAACTGCTTGGGAAGTAACTCGTTTACTGCGACGACGGAAGCAACACTGCTCGCCGCAGAACTTCCCAATCCCGAACCGACTGGCATGAGTTTGTTCAACACCATCCTGACACCAAACGGCGGTCTGACTTCCTCTAATAATAGTGTCGCAACATGCGCTGCAACATTCTTTGTTGTTGAAGGAACCGTTTTCTTTTTTGATTGAACCGAGAATGTAAGTCCTTCTTCCTTCGTTCGTTCAGCAACCACGATATCGCCCGGCGCATGAATCGCAACGCCGAACACATCATAGCCGGAGCCGAGATTGGCAACTGTTGCCGGTGCGAAGACTGTAACTTGTTTGGTTGTCATGGTTTACTTGGGGAAAAATATAGCACAAGTGAAGATGAATACAAAAAGCAAAGCCCGCTTATGGGCGGGCTTTTATTGTGACTCATTGAAGCGAGACTATTTAAGCATAAGCATCTTTTTCACCTCAGTGTACGCAACATTCGAACGATTGGCAATATCAAACGCAAGCAGGCGATACGTATAAACGCCGCTCGGTACATCAACTGCGTTCCATTCCATTTCGTAGTTGCCCTGTTCCCGTTGTTCATTGATAAGTTCGGCAACTTCTTCGCCGAGCATGTTATAGACTTTGAGCGAAACCCAATACGTTCCCGGCACGGCAAACCGAATTGTCGTGGATGGATTGAACGGATTCGGGTAGTTTTGCTTCAAGGCAAACTCTGTCGGTAACGGTTCGCCTTCACCGATTTCCAGCAGGAGTTCTTTTACGCTCTCATCTTCAATCGTAATGCTTCCGCTCTTCTTCAGTTCGATGGGATTAACAGGGACACCATCTTTCATCGAAGAAATTCTGATTGACGAAAACTGGCTTTTCGATTTATCGAAGTGGAGCGTCAAAGGATATGTCGCAGAGGAAATTTGCAGACGGTATTCGATGTTCTTCTTCTGCGTGTTGCTGAACATCTCAACCAACTTTCCGTTTGAACCTTCCGCTTGTGGTGCAAAACGGACATCGAAGATACCCTTCATCACGGGACCTAATTCATATTTTTTTGCAAGAACAACATCTGCATCGGCAACTCCGCCGAAAAAGATACGCTGTTCAATTCCTTTGGCATCAACCACAAGCATTGCATGGAGATTGTCAAGAATTGCAAGTTTGGGAAGCACATCGAATGCAACGCCGCTCGTCGCCGTTCCGCTCGGAGTGGTTAATTGAATGTTTCCATCGGTAGCGCCGCTTGGTACAGTCGCAGTCACCGAGGTATTCGAGTTAAACGTGAACACGGCAGACGTACCGTTGAATGTCACCGATGTTACTCCGGTAAATGCTTCTCCGGTAATGGTAATACTTGCACCTACCACGCCGTTTCCGGGCGCAAAACTTGCAATCGAAGGGGGAACAGTGAAGAAGGTGGAACTTGTTGCCGTTCCCGCGGCCGTAGTCACGGTAACGCTTCCTGTTGTTGCACCGCTCGGAACAGTAGCAGTAATGGCGGTTGATGAAGAGACCGAGTAACTTGCACTGACACTGTTGAACTTCACCGATGAGGCTCCGGTAAAGGCAGAACCATTAATTGTTATTGATGTTCCGACAACGCCTGAAGCGACCGAGAAACCGGTAATGTTCGGTAACACGGTAAATGACCCCGCACTTGATGCGGTTCCGCCTGCGGTTGTTACGCTCACAAGTCCGGACGTTGCACCCGCGGGGACGGTAACATCAATTTGCGTTGTGGAAACGACAGTAAAATTCGCGCCGCCAACACTCACACCATTTATTCTGACAAATGTAACACCCGTAAACGATGTCCCGATGATAGAGAATGTCGAGCCAATAACACCGCTTGAAACAGTCAAACTACTGATTGCGGGTGCGACGGAGAAATTCGAACCGCTTGTTCCGCTTCCAGATGGGGTTGTCACCACAATGGTTCCTGTAGTCGCGCCAACCGGAACAGTTGCGGTGAGTTGTGTATTTGAGACAAAAGTAAAGGAAGCGTTCGTTCCGTTAAAGGCAACGCTTGTAGTGCCGGTGAATGCCTGTCCGTTGATTGTAATGCTTGCACCTTCCGCGCCGCTCGTTGGAGCAAAACTTGAGATGCTCGGAGTGACTGTAAAGTTCGATGCGCTTGTTGCTGTTCCTGCGGCAGTAGTTACTGTTACAGGACCGGTTGTGGCTCCGCTTGGAACTGTTGCTGTTATTGCAGTTGATGAACTAACTGAGAAACTTGCACTGACACCGTTGAATGTCACCGAAGTCGCCCCGGTAAATGCCGAGCCGTTGATTGTTCGTGAAGCGCCTACTGTTCCCGTAGCAGAACTGAATCCTGTAATGTTCGGCAGCACGGTGAAACTTGAGGAACTGTTCACTGTTCCGCTTGGAGTTGTTACGCTTATCAAACCGGTGGTTGCGCTCGCCGGAACGGTTGCATCAATTTGGGTTGATGAAACAACCGTATAGGTAATAACTGCAACGCCATTCACTGAAACTGCCGTTGCACCGGTAAGATTCGTTCCGGTTATCGTTACCACCGAACCGATGACATCGCTCGAAGGAGAAAATCCTGAGATTGTCGGAGGAACGGTAAATGTTCCCATGATGTCGTTGCCGGATAAATTTGTGACTCCGATATTTCCCGTTGTCGCTCCGGCTGGAACCGTTGCCGTTATCTGTGTATATGAATTGAGAGTAAAACTCGCGTTGGTCCCGTTAAAATTCACCACGGTCGTTCCGGTAAATCCGGTTCCCGTAATAACAACAGACGTTCCGGCAATCCCGCTTGAAGGCGCAAATCCTGTCACATCCGGTTCGATACCAAAACTTGTTGTACTGGTTCCTGTGCCGGATGGTGTTGTTACGGCAATCACTCCATCCGTTGTTCCATTCGGAACAGTCGCGGTAATCTGGACATCAGAATCAACGGTGAAACTCGCACTTGTGCCGTTAAATGTTACAGACGTTGCACCGGTGAAACTTGTGCCTGTGAGAACAACCGGCATTCCTACTTGTTCGGTTGAAGGAGTAAAACTTGTTATCTCAGGAGTGACGGAGAAATTTGTTGCACTAAAATCATTCCCATCAGGAGTCGTTACTTCAATCAAACCGGTTGTCGCTCCCGTCGGAACTGTTGCATCAATTTGTGTTGAAGAAACAACGGTGAAAGCGACCGCACTCGTACCATCAAATGCTACATCTGTAGCGCCGGTGAAGTTTGTTCCAAGAATTGTTACTACATCTCCAACCACTCCACTTGTAGGAGAGAAACTTGTAATGTTCGGACCAACCGAGAAGTTCGTTGCACTCGTTGCGGTTCCGGCGGCTGTTGTTACAGTGATAGTTCCCGTTGTCGCACCCGATGGAACGGTAGCCGTAATCTGTGAATACGAATTAACCGTATATGATGCGTTCACACCATTAAATGCAACCGCGGTTGCACCGGTAAACGCTGTACCGGTGATTGTCACCGATGAACCAACAACTCCGCCTGCCGGTGTGAAACTCAGAATTGTTGGAAGCACAGTAAAGTTTGTACTGCTTGTTCCGGTTCCCGATGGTGTTGTTACCGAGACGGTTCCTGTTGTTGCATTGTTCGGAACCGTTGCAGAAATATCTATATCAGAATTGACAGTGAAAGAGGCACTCACTCCATTGAAGAGAACAGAAGTTGCACCTGTAAACCCTGTTCCATTGAGAGTAATCGGGTCACCTACTTCACCACTTGATGGAGTAAAACTTGTTACATCCGGCTCGACTGTGAAGTTTGTAGCGCTGAAATCCGTTCCGTCAGGTGTCGTAACACTAATCAAACCCGTCGAAGCGCCGGAAGGAACAGTTGCATCAATTTGTGTTGCCGATACAACAGTAAATGTTATCGCGCTGACTCCGTTGAAGGAGACATCCGTTGCGCCGGTGAAGTTTGTTCCGAGTATCGTTACAACATCGGTAATCACTCCGCTTGTCGGAGAGAAACTTGTAATGTTCGGTTCCACGGCAAAGTTTGTCGCACTCGTTGCTGTACCGGAAGGCGTCACAACTGTAATCGCTCCTGTGGTTGCAGTTGCAGGCACCGTTGCAGTAATTTGTGAATACGAATTAACCGTGTACGATGCGTTCACTCCGTTGAATGCAACCGAAGTCGCACCGGTAAATGCTGTTCCGGTTATCGTTACTGACGCACCGACGATGTCGCTCAATGGTGTAAAGCTGTCAATGTTCGGCTGAACAGTAAAGTTGCTTGTGCTTGAATTGGTGCCTGACGGAGTAGTCACAGTAACGACTCCTGTCGTTGCCAGATTCGGAACCGTTGCGGTAATATCAATATCTGAATTCACCGTGAAACTGCAACTCACTCCGTTGAACTGAACATCCGTCGCACCGGTAAACCCGGTTCCATTAATGGTGATGTTGTCACCGACAATTCCGGCAGTCGGAGTGAAGCTTGAAACATCCGGTAATACCGTGAAATCGGTTGCGCTATAATCCGTTCCGTCCGGATTTGTAACGCTAATTGGTCCGGTTGTTGCGCCGTTTGGAACGGTTGCGTTGATAAGAACATCGGACAAAACAGTAAACGTTGCCGATGTTCCATTGAAGTCAACATCGGTTACTGCTGTCAATGTCGTTCCGGAAATATTCACCGATGAACCAATCACACCGCTTGTCGGAGTGAACGAAGTAATATTTGGTAACACGGTAAAGTTTGTCGCGCTATTATCCGTTCCGGAAGTTGTCGTCACCGTAATCACACCGGTTGATGCATTGCTCGGAACCGTTGCAGTAATTTGTGAATACGAGTCAATCGTAAATGT
The DNA here is from genome assembly GCA_016212665.1 of Ignavibacteriota bacterium. Classification (NCBI taxonomy): domain Bacteria; kingdom Pseudomonadati; phylum Ignavibacteriota; species Ignavibacteriota bacterium. The sequence goes on along the minus strand of JACREZ010000034.1, from coordinate 67,833 downwards.
AGCGCTCGTTCCATTGAACTGAACATCGGTTGTACCGATGAAGGCTGAACCAAAAATGGTGACGTTATCACCGACTACACCATTTACCGGAGTAAATCCGGTGATGTTCGGCTCGACATTGAAGTACGAAGAACTTGTTGCTGTTCCGTACGGTGTCGTGATGACAATCGAACCGGTCAACGCGCCAAACGGAACGAAAGCATCAACTTGAGATTCTGAAACAACTGTGTATCCTGCGCTCGTCCCGTTGAACGTCACCGACGTTGCGTTGTTCAATCCCGAACCATTAATAGTTACTGCATCGCCAACGATTCCTGTCGTCGGTGTGAAACTATCAATCTTCGGAAGAACAATGTACGCGGTTGAACTTGCATCGGTTCCTTCTGTGGGTGAAGTTACCGTAATCAAACCGGTTGTAGCCGTTGCCGGAACAGTTGCAGTAATCTGTGAATAGGAGTCAACAGTAAATGTCGCTGAGACGCCATTAAATTCAACCGTACCAACAGTCAGGAAATTTGTTCCCGTGATAGTTACATTATCTCCGACATATCCGCTTGCAGGGGTGAAACTGAGAATGTCCGGTGTAACCGTATAATCAGATGCTGTCGTAAATGTTCCGACTGTGTTCACTACGGTTATTGGTCCCGTCGTCGCACCGTATGGAACAACAGTTGTGATTTGAACATCAGAATCAATCGTGAACGAAGTTGTCACTCCATTAAAATCAACTGAGGTTGTTGTGCAGAATCCTGTTCCTGTGAGAATCACCGTTGTCCCAACCGGTCCGCTCGTCGGTGAAAAACTTGTTACGTCGGGAACATTCACCGGTACAAAATCCGTCGCGCTCTCCGCAGTTCCGATGGATGAAATGACTTTGATTCTCCCTGTCGTTGCTGTTGCCGGAACAGTAAGAACAAGTTCTGTTGATGAGTTCACGGTAAACAAGCAGAACGAGGTGTCAATCAACACTTCCGTGACACTGATGAAACTCGTTCCTGTCACTGTCACCTGTGTTAAAATTTCAGAGCATGCAGGAGTAAAACTCGTGATAGAAATCGGAGGAATCACTGTATACGTGCCTGCACTGAATGTCGTTCCGGCTGTGGTTGTCACCGTGAACGAACCGCTTGTCGCACCGACCGGCACGACCGCCCTAATTGATGTTGAAGATTGAACTGTGTATGTAACTGCTACACCATTCAATAATACAGAAGTGACATTGGTGAATCCCGTCCCCGTTATGAAAACCGTGTTCCCGACGACTCCGGAGGTCGGGGCAAAGGTGGTGATATTTGGTAACACCGTATAGTTTGTTCCTCCCGTCGCCGTACCGGACGATGTTGTAACGCTCACAGGTCCCGTTGTTGCGCCGCTTGGAACCGTGGCTGTAATTTCAGTTGAACTGTTCACCGTGTACGATGCAATAACGTTATTGAATCGAACCGCTGTTACACTACTAAATCCTGTTCCGGTAATTGTAATGGATGAACCAATCGTTCCGCTTGTCGGGGTAAAACTTGATAACGTTGGTGTTACGGTAAAATTGTTGGTTGTCATCACTGTTCCGCTTGCAGTTGTTACAACAATCTTTCCTGTTGTCGCTGTGCCGGGAACCGTTGCCGTAATCTGCGTTGAAGAAACATTGGTAAATGTCGCGCTCACGCCGTTGAATGTTACACTCGTCGCCGTCAGGTTTGACCCGAAAATAGAAACAACCGTTCCTGTGGCGCCGCGATTCGGAGTGAAACTGGTAACCGTCGGCGGTGCAGTAATGGTAAAGTCACTCGCACTCGTAGCAGTACCGGAAGTAGTAGTTACTGCAATTTTCCCGGTCGTTGTTCCTGATGGAACTACAGCAGTTATCTGAGTGGCTGAATTCAAAGTGAATGTTGAACTTACTCCATTAAATTTCACTGAGGTCGCTCCGATAAATCCGCTTCCACTGATGACAACCGATGTCCCGCTCGTTCCGCTTGTTGGAGTGAAACTTGTCAGTTGCGGCGTTACGCTGAACGTTCCCGTGCTGACAACATTTCCTGAAGAAGCAACAAGAGTGATTTTTCCCGTGCTTCCGTCCGCCGGAACCGTTGCGCTTATGGTTGTTGATGAGATTATGGTAAACGTTGTTGCACTCACACCATTAAACAACACATTGGTTACGGAACTAAGATTTGCCCCGGTGATGCTTACCACTGTTCCGACCGGACCGCTCGTCGGCGTAAAGGTTGCAATTGATGGACCGGCGGTGACGGTGAAGCTCGAAGAACTTGTTCCGGTCCCGGACGGATTGATAACACTTATTTTTCCTGTTGAAGCGCCCGTCGGTACCGTTGCTGTAATTTGAGTTGATGACGCTACTGTAAAACTCGTTGCGTTCGTCCCGTTAAACTGAACTCCGCTCGCATCAGAGAAATTCGTTCCGTTGATAGTTATTGTCGTACCGACCGTTCCGCTCGTCGGTGAAAATGATGAAACCGTCGGCGGCGTCAACGGTGATGTTACGGTAAAGTTCGTGTTGCTCGGCGCAGAACCGGCAGTCGTTACAACCCGAACCGGACCCGTTGTTGCCGAACTCGGAACGGTTGCTGTAATTTGATTCACACTATTGACGGTAAAGGATGCGCTGACATCATTAAACCGAACAGACGTAACACCGCTGAAACCGGAACCGGAAATCACAACCGTACTTCCCGTTGTCCCGCTCGTTGGTGAAAACGAAGTAATCGAAGGAAGCACAGTGAACGTTGTTGAACTATTCGATGAACCGAGAGAAGTTGTCACCGTGATGTAGCCGGTTGTTGCAGTGGAGGGAACGACGGCGGTAATCTGAGAAGATGAAACAACCGTTGCCGATGCAGCGACGCCGTTAAACTGTACCGACGCTCCGGTAAAGTTCGCGCCGAGAATTGTAATCGTTGCGCCCGTTGTACTGCTTGATGGAGAAAAACTTGTGATGACCGGCGCGCCTGTTACGGTGAAGTTTGTCGAACTTGTCACCGTACCTGATGGAGTTGTCAGCGAAATCTTGCCCGTTGATGCGCTCGATGGAACCGTTGCAGTTACTTGATTTGCCGAATTGATTGTGAATCCCGCGCTCACACCATTAAACTTCACCGAGTTTGTTCCACTCAATCCCGAACCCGTAATCACAACACTTGAGCCTGTAGCACCGCTTGATGGAGTGAAACTTGTCAACTGAGGAAGCACACTGAAACTGCTCGAACTTGTTGCAAAATCTGAAGACGTGCTGACCGAAATCTGTCCGATGCTCGCTGCTGTCGGAACGACGGCAGAGATTGAAGTGGATGAACTGACGGTGAAACTTGCACTGACACCGTTAAACAATACATCCGTTACGTCGCTGAAACCGGTTCCGGTGATAACAACCGTTGCCCCTACATTTCCACTTGAGGGCGAGAAACTTGAGATAGCCAATCCGGTCGTTGAACCTGTCACGGTAAAATCGGTTGCGCTCTCAGCCGTTCCCGCGGCAGTTGTCACTTGAATCGAACCCGAACCAGCACCCGAAGGAACCGTAGCACGAATTGAAGTTGATGACCGAACTGAAAACGTCGCGCTCACACCATTAAACGTTACCGAAGTCGCTCCCGTAAAATTCGTTCCTGTAATATTCACCGTTGTACCAACCGGTCCGCTTGATGGCGTGAACGAGGTAATATTCGGAAAAATGCTGAAGTTTTCAGGGCTTGTCGCTGTACCTGCTGACGTAGTAACAGTAATTTCTCCGGTTGTTGCCCGCGAAGGAACTACTGCTGTAATTGAATTTTCTGAATTTGCTGTAAATGTCGCTGTAATTCCATTGAACTTTACCGAACGGACAGTTGTAAATCCTGTTCCCGTAATCGTTACGACATCTCCTGCTACTCCACTCGTGGGAGAGAAACTTGTGACGCCTGGTAATACCGTAAAACTCGTCCCGCTCAAATCAGTTCCTGCCGCGTTTGTAACACTGATTTTTCCTTTTGTCGCGTTTGCGGGAACAGTTGCATTAATCTGTGTTGATGAAATAATCGTAAACGATGCCGATGCACCGTTGAACGAAACCGCTGTGGCAATATCAAAACCTGAACCTATGATAGTTACAGAAGCACCTGCGGCTCCGCGTGTCGGACTGAACCGGGAAATGTTCGGCGGGAAGAGAATGGTAAAGGCGCTTGAACTTTGTGTGGAGGAACTTGAAGTAGCGAGAGTAACTTTTCCGCTCGTAGCACGGGTTGGAACAGTGGCGGTAATTTGTGTTGCAGAATTTCTTGTGAAGGTTGCCGTCGTCCCGTTAAACTTTACCGAGGTTACACCGGAGAAATTTCCCCCCGTGATGATAACTGTTGAACCGCGTGGTCCGCTCGTCGGACTAAAACTATCAATTCTCGGGAAGACCGTAAAATCAGAATTACTCAATCCTGTACCACCTGAAGTTGTTACAGAGACTTTTCCTGTCGTGTTGTTATCGGAAAGCGTCATCGTTATCTGCGTTGCAGAAAGGACCGTAAACGAAGAAACACTCACTCCGTTCACCGCTATGGCTGTTGCGCCTGTTAGGTTTGTTCCGTTGACGGTAACAAGTGTTCCTCCGGAACCGCTCGATGGCGAGAAACTCGTAACCGTCGGAGCAGCAAATACTTCGTTCGGATTGCCTACCTCCTGTGTCGTTCTGTCCAACTTCTGACCGAATGCGAACGCTCCGAGAGTACTAAGAATTACAAAGAAAATAAATGTAGATTGAACCAATCGTTTCATGACAAACCCCATGCAAAAAAATAAAACAAAGTAAACCGACGGTTTCCCATCGGCTTGTGACAAAAATTGAGTTTACGGTTATTTAAACAGTAAGAATATAATCTGAATAATGTAAACAGTCAAGCAGTTTAGTCAATAAAAAATAGATTTTTTCTTTGATTTTCCCCCTTTCGCCCTTCTCTATGCCAACCTCACCAAAACTGCTTAAAACAGTTGCATTTGCTCATTTGTCAGCAACCAGTGAAGCGTCCCCTTTCCGGCAAAAATTGGCTTGGGAACAGAAAGACATCCTAAACTTCCTTTTGTAAACAGAATATCGGTCATTGCTGAATGACTAATGAGTTGGGAAAGCATCGCGCGCAGTTGCGGTTCATGTCCGACTAATAACGGCGCGGAGAAATTTTGCCCGTTGAGTTGTTGAATCATTTGCCGGGGATCGCTTCCCGGCACAAGAAAATCTGAAATGCTGACGTCGTTGATTCGGAGTTCTTCCTGAATAATTTCGGAGGTTTGTCGTGTTCTTGCATATGGACTGGAGATGATTACATCAGGACGAACATTTAACTTTTGAAGTGCCTTTCCGACGACCAACGCCTGCGATTCCCCCTTTTCCGAAAGCGGGCGAAATAAATCGTTCGGTGCGAACTCTGCGGCTTCACAGTGGCGTAATAAATATATGTGCATTTTTTTTACCTGATTAAAGAACAACAAAATTTGAACAACGAACGTTAGAGAATCTCTTTCAATCTTTCGATAGGTCGCACAAGAATCCCCTTTTTTCCCTTCACGATAATTGGTCGTTGAATCAGGTCGGGATGTTTTACCATCAAAGAAAGAAGTTCGTCGTCATCGAATGTTCGTTCGGCAAGTCTCATTTCTTTGTAAAGGGATTCCTTCGTTCTCAATAATTCACGCGGAGAAACTTGTAACTTATGGCAAATCTCTTTCAATGATTCAACAGTAAACGATTCCACATAATAATTGACCGACTCAAACTCGATTGCTTTTTCTTTGAGGTGATGAATGACATTTCTGCACGTTGTGCAGGTTGGTTTTTGATAAACAGTAAGTTTCGGCATCGCTCTAAAACAGAGAAGGCGACAAGAACTTCGTCGCCTTCAAATTCAACCTAAAAATAAACCCTTACAATCGGTAACGTATTCCACCGGTTGTGGTAAAATGCTGAGTCAACGGGTTCGAGACAGCAAGTATATATTTTCCTTCAACGTAGATTGCTAACACATCGCCAAGCGGGACATCAACACCGATACCGAGGTTCCATGAAAAATCAGTTCGCGAATTTTCCGGAACGGGCATCACCGTATCTGCAACGATATCCCACAACGTAATCTCATTTTGTTTGAAACTGTTCCAGCCGACACCAAGAAGAAAATAGGGCGCAATGGTACGTTCCGTTGAAAATGTTCCTTTATAGTTTAGGTGCACGTTAAATATTTTCACCGAACCGCCGCCGGGGATCCAATCTGTCGCGTTTTTATTGTAACTCTTCAAAATTTCGTCATTGTTCGCATCGAAACTGTTGTACCCGAGCGTCAAATACAATGCGCTGTACCCGACATCTCCGGTTTTTAACATCGCACCAAGTCCGCCATGAATATCAATTCCTTGCTTTGATTGATTTTTGAATTCCTGTGGGATATAAGGATACGCTATTCCGCCTCCGATGGAAAACTCAAATCCTTTGATTGCTGATTCCTCCATCATCGGTTCGGTCGAACTTTCCTGGGCAACGGAAAACGATGTAAACAAGAAGAATAGAGTGAATACAATGTGCGATAATTTCATAATCATTCCTTAGTTGAAAAAATATTACCAACATCAGTTTCAAATCCATCACTGAGCACGTTGGTTCAAAAAGAGTGTGCAAATATACCAACATTCATCTTGATTTTCAAAGGGAACGAAACAAAAATACAATCGCTATTTGAAGTTAGCAAGGGAATTCAATATATTTTTCATCATTATGTAATCATCTATGAAATACTTTACTCTACTGTTCCTCGTCTGCCTTCTTTTCGTTTCCTGTAATGATTCAGAAGAATCAACCGCTCCTCCCGCAACCATTCAACCCAAACTTTCCAGCATTCAGACTGAAATCTTTGATAAGAGTTGCGGAACGTCTTCCTGTCACGGAGGAAGCGCAGGCGGGTTGAATCTTCAAAACGGAAATTCGTACAGCCAGTTAGTGAACGTACAAAGCAATAACGACGGCGCACACACTCCTTCGTTTCGGCGCGTTCTTCCCGGTAAACCCGATTCAAGTTTTTTGATTATCAAACTGACAAATCCCAATTCATCACAAGGCAACTTGATGCCGCAAGGCAGTAGTGCGTTGTCCCAGGAAAAAATCAATGCCATCAGGCAATGGATAACCAACGGCGCACTGAATGATTAACCGTTTCTTTTGCACAACGTTCTCGCGGCGTCTTCATGTTTTGTTATGTTGATGTCATGCAACGTAGATTCTCCTTCAGAATCGGATTATCGGGAAGATAGAACACTTGAATTGCCACCTTAGGAAATGGGAGTACAAGTGAGTGGCGCAATGCGCTCGGAAGTTTTTCGGAGAGGAGGAACAATATTTCATTTAGTGACCCTTCCTTTTGCAATTCCCATTTTTTTTCGTTTCTTATCACTGCCGTTCACGGTGTGAACAGAATACGCCCGCACGCGTTTGTTTGTTTTGTTCTGTTTTTTTGAGGTCATGTATGAAATGTCTGTTACTATTCAGCGTTATCGTTTTTTTCAGTCAGTTGTTTCCGGTTGATGCATTAGCACAGTGGATACAAATTCCCGGAACGGACGGAAAGTATTTGTATGCAATTTCCGGCGACGGGCAAACGATGTTTGCCGGTGGAATCGACAGTCTCTACCGTTCGACGAATTACGGAATGAGTTGGCAAAGCATCGAAACGGATTTGCCAAATGACGCGACTGTCATTTCCCTCATGAATTCGGGAGAGAATGTTGTTGCGGGGACGGATTTCTGGGGAGTCTATCGCTCGCTCGATAACGGAGTCACGTGGGATTCGACAACGCTTGAATATTTTACGGTCTATTCTCTTGGGAGAAACGGCTCTACGTATTTTGCCGCCGCCGATTTGTTCGAGTGTCTCGATGATTGCGGTATCTTTCGCTCGACCGACAACGGATTTACATGGGACAACATTTTCTTCAACGCCGACCCGCTGACATTTTCCGTTTCTTCTTCCGGTTTACTCCTCTCCGATTATGAAGACCTTTATCGTTCTACCAACAACGGAAATCTTTGGACACGACTAAACGCACTTCCGAATCAAGGTTATATTTATGCAACACGAGTGTTTGGCAATACCATTTTTGTCGCAACCGACTCTGGTCTTTATCGCGAGACATTGCCCGATACAACGTGGCAACTGAGTTCTTCCGGATTACCTGCGAATGCTCAGGTTGTGAACTTTGCAGAAAGTGGAAGCACATTGTTTGCAAACATAGACGGCGCAAGCGTGTATGTTTCGGAAGATTCCGGTGCGAGTTGGCAATCGCTCAACGACGGACTACCGAATGGAATCTCGGTTCAACTGGTTCATGCACAAAACGGATTTCTCTACGCGACAACAAGCGATGGAATCTGGGTACGGGCGGTGGATGATGGAAAGGCGGCACTATTATATACCATTCAAGCGGGATGGAATATGGTTTCGCTCCCGGGTGTTCCTTTGACGAAAGTGAAGACCCTTCTGTATCCCGATGCAAATTCTCCAGCGTTTTATTATCAAGCAGGATATGTAATGAGTGATTCGTTGTGGAACAGATACGGATATTGGGTGAAGTTTCCTTTCGCTGACACATTGTTGGTGTTGGGAGATATGGTGAACAGCGATTCGATACCCGTATTGAGTGCATGGAATCTCATCGGCTCCATTTCCGATACGGTCAGCGTTGCTTCCATCGGAAGTGTTCCGCCCGGACTTGTAACTTCTTCATTTTTCGGATATTCAAACGGATATGAGATCGCCGACAGCATCAAGCCGGCGAAGGCATATTGGGTGAAAGCAAATCAAAACGGAACACTGTTCCTTAACTCAACAACAACATCATCGAACAAAATCAGTATTGTCCCGACAGATGAACCGCCTCCGGCTCCACCGGAAATTTCTTCTACAAACTCACCACTACCAACCCACAACTCACTGTTGCAGAATTATCCGAACCCATTCAACCCGACGACGAATTTCGGATTTCGGATTGTGAATTTCGGATTGGTGACATTGAAAGTATTTGATGTTCTTGGGAGAGAAGTTGCAACGCTTGTGAATGGGAATTTACATTCCGGAATATACAACGTTTCGTGGGATGCGTCTGGACAGCCGAGTGGTGTTTACTATTATAAATTGCAAACGGAGAAATTTACAGAGACGAAGAAGTTGTTGCTGGCGCGGTAGTCAATGGGAATAATTCGATAGAGAACAATCGAGAAGATTTCTTTAGGAGTCAAACGCAATGAGATATCAATCCGATTAACTATATTCTCACCGAACAGTTGTGACCATGCATGAGCAAATTCTTCGGCAAACCAAAAGAAGATTCTGAACAAATTTCCGGTAGTGAAACTCTCAGTATCCTGAAACGCTTCACGGTGAGTTTCAGTCTTGCATTGTTTGTTATTCTGTTCACTCACCTGTTTGAATTTTCTCCTCTCCAGCGCTTCGAACTTTCGACCATTGATTTCCGTTTCCGTCAACGCGGTCCCATTCAGGTTCCGCAGGAATCACTTGATGTAGTGATTGTTGAAATCTCGAACGAATCCTTCAAGTCATTACCGGAACAGTGGCCCTGGCCCCGTTCATACCATGCACGACTTGTGAGAAATCTGAAACGCGCAGGCGCAATTGCAGTCGGATTCGATATTCTCATGAGCGAACCGGACGCACGGGATGTTGCCAACGATGATGATTTCAGAAGTGCAATCAAAGAAACAAAAATGGTTGCTCTCGGAGGAAAAACGGAAATCGGAAATCAGGGATTCACGATGCGTACAAACGAAGAACTGTACGGCAATATCTTTTTTCCGGTTGATAGTTCCATCGGTATCGTGTATGTGCGGAACGATGATGATGGAGTCTATCGCCGTTACCGTCCATTTACGTTCGACCCGGCGCAGGAACGGAAACTCCCTTCGCTTGCCCTTGCAACACTGAATAAAGCATTCAACAAGCCTCCCTTCTTCACAGCAGAAAATTTCTCCGATAAATTTCAGTACGCAGAAAAAATCATCCCCAAAGCGGACGACGTTTCGTTCCTCATCAACTACTACGGACCGGACAGGACATTCAAGCATGTGAACTATGCGGATGTTATCGATGACCAAGAATTTTCCACCGCGGATGAATTATCAACAGAAGAAGAAATCAATACGCTCGATGACCCGGATTTCGGGTTGCTGTACGATGGTACGTTTGCCGGAAAGATTGTTCTCGTCGGCTCGACTTTGCCGGAAGACAAAGATTTGTTTCCTGTGCCGATGACGCTCGGCAGGCAGGCGGGCGATAATCTTATGTACGGAGTGGAGATTCATGCGAACGCGATTCAAAATGTGCTGGATGAGACAGCGTTGCACAAAGAACCTTGGTGGCTTGATATTCTCCTTATCGCTTTCCTTTCCTTCTTGGTTTTTCATTCTACAACATGGTTGAAAGTTTTTCGTTTTCGATGGCATGCACTGAATGAAATTCTCAGTGCACTGTTGACCATCATTCTTCTTGCCGGAATTGTTTTGCTTGCTCAGTTCTTATTCGATACACAACACTATGTTCTCACGATGGTGAATCCGATGCTTGCCGTTGTCGTCAGTTATATCGGCGCGACAGTGTATAACTATCTCGGTGAGCGAAAACAGAAGACGTACATCAAAGGATTGTTCAGTCGCTACGTAAGTCCTGCTGTTGTGAATTCGTTGATTGAACATCCTGACCGTGTGCGACTTGGAGGCGAGAAGAAAGAACTGACTGTGTTCTTCAGTGACATTGCGGGATTCACATCCATCTCCGAACAACTTTCGCCGGAAGAACTTGTCCATCTTTTAAATGAATATCTGAGCGAAATGACTGCGCTCGTGTTCAAGCATGACGGGACGTTGGATAAATACATTGGTGATGCGGTGATGGCAATTTGGGGCGCGCCGATTCCACAGAACGACCACGCACTGCGCGCGTGCAAAGCCGCGCTCGAAATGCAGGAAGTGATTTTCGAAATGAACCGGCGTTGGAAAAAAGAAGGAAAGCCGGAACTTGGCGCGCGAGCGGGAATTAATACCGGTGATATGATTGTCGGAAATATGGGGGGGGTGCGGCGATTCGATTACACCGTCATCGGCGATAACGTGAACCTTGCCTCACGACTTGAGAGCGCGAACAAACAGTACGGCTCGCGCATTATGATTGCTGAACGAACCTATCAACTTGTTGCCTCAGATGTTCTTGTACGGGAACTTGATTCGCTCGTTGTGAAAGGAAAAACTCAGCCGGTGAAAGTGTACGAACTTCTCAGTTTCTCGAAAGACCCGTTGCCTCCGCGAGGAATGCAATTCCTTGAAGTGTATAACCGGAGTCTCGAACTCTACAAACACCGCGAATGGGAGAAGGCAATTGAATCGTTCGAGCAGGCGCGCAAATTGCTCGGTGAAGATTACGCATCGAAGATGTACATCGGTCGTTGTCGGCATTACATCAACGAGCCGCCTGCTGATGATTGGGACGGCGCATTTGTGCTGAAGACGAAATAAGTATCCAGAGCTCGTTACTACAAAGTCAACCATTTTGCAATTCCCGTTGTCATATTGATGGCTTTGATTTTTACCCCAATTTTGCTAAATTTGTCCCGCTTGTAGCAAGTCCCCTTGCAAATTTTTGTAAACTGTCATCTGCATCTATTCTTTTTACACGGAATTCATTGGATGACAGTTCGTATTTCTGTAGGGAACTCTCAGAAGAACGGGACTTGTTAAAATGACTCTACGAGTCGTAAACCACAAACATGGAAGTATCATAACTAATCAAACAACATGGCAGACATTAAAGAACTCAACGAACGCATCCAGCGCGAAAGCGCATTCATTGATTTATTGCTTATGGAAGTCGGCAAAGTCATCATAGGGCAAAAATACATGGTTGAGCGGTTGCTCATCGGCTTGCTCTCGAACGGACATGTGTTGCTCGAAGGCGTGCCTGGACTTGCAAAAACGCTCGCCATCAAAACGCTCTCGTCGGCAATTCAGGCAAAGTTCCATCGCATTCAGTTCACGCCCGATTTGCTTCCGGCAGACGTTGTCGGAACAATGGTGTTCAATCAGAAGTCGGGAGATTTCTCTGTTCGCAAAGGTCCCATCTTTGCCAATTTTATTTTGGCAGATGAAATCAACCGTGCGCCCGCGAAAGTGCAAAGTGCATTGCTTGAAGCGATGCAGGAACGACAAGTCACCATTGGTGACACTACGTTCAAGTTGGACGACCCGTTCCTCGTGCTTGCAACGCAAAACCCCATCGAACAGGAAGGAACGTATCCGCTTCCCGAAGCACAGGTTGACCGTTTCATGTTGAAAATAAAAATAGATTATCCGAACCGCGAAGAAGAACGGCTTATCATGCGGCAGAATATTGCCTCAACTCAGGTGCAGGTAAAATCGGTCATCGCACCGGCGGAAATTATCAAAGCGCGCTCGACCGTTCAGGAAGTATATATGGATGAAAAAATCGAGCGATACATTCTCGACATCGTCTTTGCAACGCGCAAGCCGAAAGATTTCAAGCTCGATAAACTGACGAATATGATTAGTTACGGCGCGTCACCGCGTGCGAGCATCAGTCTCGCGCTTGCGGCAAAAGCATTTGCATTCATCAAACGTCGCGGGTACGTTATCCCCGAAGACATTCGCGCAACCTGTCATGATGTTCTCCGTCATCGTATCGCAGTCACGTATGAAGCAGAGGCGGAAAATATTACTTCGGAGAATATAGTTGATGACATCTTGAATACTATAGAGGTACCTTAATTGTTAGTCATCCGTCAATGACATTATTTAAGGTACAAAGAACCACATACTCAGTACGGTAATGGACAGCCAAGAATTACTAAAGAAGGTTAGGAAGATAGAGATACGCACGAAAGGATTGGTGAACCACATCTTTTCGGGTGAGTATCATAGCGTGTTCAAAGGGCGCGGGATGGCGTTCAGTGAAGTGCGCGAGTATCAATACGGCGATGACATCCGCATGATTGACTGGAATGTTTCCGCGCGGTTCAACCATCCGTTCATCAAAGTGTTTGAAGAAGAACGTGAGTTGACGGTGATGCTTGTCGTTGATGTCAGCGCGTCGGGCGAGTTCGGGACGGTCTCTCAGATGAAGAAAGACATTGCAGCGGAGTTGTGCGCCGTACTTTCGTTCTCTGCAATTCAGAACAATGACAAAGTCGGCGTGATTTTCTTCAGCGATAAAATTGAGAAGTTTATCCCGCCGAAAAAAGGACGCACACATATTCTCCGTATCGTACGCGAGTTGTTGGATTTCAAGCCGGAGCGGAAAGGAACGAACATTGCCGAAGGTCTTCGCTATCTCACAAGCGCCATCAAAAAGAGAAGCATTGCATTTTTGATTTCCGATTTTCTCGGCGATGGGTTTGATGATGCGTTGAAAATTGCCGGACGAAAACATGATTTAATTGCTGTTCGTTTATTCGACCCGCGTGAGGCAGAGCTTCCTCAAAGTGGTTTCATCCGCGTCGTTGATGCGGAAACAGGTGAAGCGCTCTGGGTTGATTCAGGTGATGCCGGCGTTCGCAACGCGTATGTTCGCTGGTGGAAAGAACAGGAAGAGACGCGAAAGAAATTGTTCCGTCGGAGTGGTGTGGATGATATTGATATTCGAATTGACCAATCATATATTCAACCGCTGGTTGGTTTTTTCAGGCTACGTGAGAAGAGATGGTAACAGAATTTCGAATTTCGAATTGCCAATTGCGAATTAATCAATTGGTACTTCGTACTTTGTACTTGCTCCTATGGGTGTTGCTCACCGCTCAAAGTTCATTTCTCACAGCGCAGGAGGTGAAAGCGACTGCACGCGTTGATTCCAACAACATCATGATTGGCGATTGGCTTGGATTGCATATCGAAGTTCAGCACCGGGATAACACGACAATCCATTGGCCACAGATTGCCGACTCGCTTCAGGGAATTGAAATTATCAAACGGGGAGAAGTGCAAACGCAAAAGAATGGAAGCGATGTTCTCGAAAAAGCGGAGTACATTATTACCTCGTTTGATTCGGGAACGGTCGTTGTGCCGCCGTTACAATTTTTGTATTCGATGCTGGGCGATACTGCAAAGCGCATCGCCGAAACTTCACCCATTCCGATTTTCGTCCACACGGTTGATGTTGATACAACGCAGGACATCAAAGACATCAAACCGCCGCTTAGTTTGTCCATTACCTTTGCCGAACTTCTTCCGTACATCATCGGATTGGTTGTTCTTGGCGGGCTCGGTTATCTCTTCTATTATATATGGAACAAGCGGAGACGGGGCGAAAGCATCATTCCCGAGGCGCCGCCTCGACCCGCGCACGAAGTGGCTCTTGAAGCGCTTCGTTCGCTTGAATCCGAACATCTCTGGCAACGGGGAAAAATCAAAGAGCATTATTCGCAACTTACGGATATAGTTCGGATGTACATTGAACGCCGCTACCGCGTGATGGCGATGGAAATGGTAACGGATGAAATCATGGATTCCCCGGTGATTGCATCGCTCGAAAAACAGACACGTGAACCGTTGAAGGAATTGCTCGTCAAATCTGACTTCGTGAAGTTTGCCAAATATCAGCCGACACAACAAGACAACGAAACGAGCATCACTACCGCAACGAAGTTTGTCGAGCAGACATGGCGTGATGTTCACGTGCAACAAACCGTTCAACCCGAAGAGGTGAACGCATGATGGGAATGAGTTACGCTAACCCGGAATATTTTCTTCTCCTCCTGTTCGTTCCTCTGATGATTTTCTGGTACTGGAAGCGGCATCGTCAGCAATATGTAGAGTTGCAGGTTTCGAGCGTTCAGGTATTTCACCGCGTTCCGAAAACATGGAAGCATCGCCTGCGGCATTTGTTGTTCACGCTGCGCGTTGTCGCATTGATTTTTTTGACGGTCGCGCTTGCTCGTCCGTATTCGACATCAAAAGGCGAGCAGGTTTCGACGGAAGGAATTGACATCATTCTTGCAAACGATATTTCCGGAAGTATGCTTGCGGAAGATTTCCGTCCGAACAGAATTGAAGCCGCAAAAAAAATCGCACAGGATTTTATCGAAGGACGCCCTACCGACCGCATCGGCATGGTAGTGTTTGCCGGAGAAAGTTTCACGCAATGCCCGCTGACGATTGACCATGGCGTCCTCATCAATCTCGCGAAAGAAATCAAAAGCGGAATAATCGAAGATGGAACGGCAATCGGGATGGGACTTGCGACAGCCGTAAGCCGTTTGAAGGACAGCAAAGCGAAAAGCCGCGTTATTATTTTATTGACCGACGGTGTCAACAACCGCGGTTCTATTGACCCGCTCACCGCCGCAGGCATCGCGCAATCATTCGGGATTCGTGTTTATACGATTGGCGTCGGCACCATCGGTATGGCGCCGTATCCCGTGCAAACGCCGTTCGGCATTCAATATCAAAATGTTCCGGTGGAAATTGATGAACAGATGCTTCAGAAAATTGCAGACATGACCGGCGGGAAGTTTTTCCGCGCTACCGACAACCGGAAATTGAAAGCCATCTACGAAGAGATTGACAAACTCGAAAAAACGAAAATCGAAGTGACACAATTCAGAAAACATAAAGAAGAGTTCTACACAGCCGCGATGTTTGCGGGACTGTTTCTTTTGCTTGAATTGATTTTTGCTCAAACACTTTTCAGGAAAATTCCCTGATGATTCGGTTCGCACATCCTGAGTATTTGTATGCGCTGGCGCTCGTACCGCTCTTGCTCGTGCTGTTTTGGCTTGCTCGTCGCTGGCGGTTGAACGCGATGAAACGCTACGGCAATCTTTCGTTGCTCGAACAGTTGATGCCGCAGGCAAGCAAGAAGAAACCCATCCTGAAGTTCTTTCTTCATGCGGGAGCGTTCACGTTTCTTGTTCTCGGTCTTGCCAATCCGCAAATCGGGACTAAGATGGAAGAAGTAAAGCGTGAAGGTGTGGATATTTTTATCTGCCTCGATGTTTCCAACAGCATGAAATCGGAAGATATCAAACCGAACAGGTTGGAAAGTGCGAAGCGGGAAATTTCCCAGATGCTCGATAAGTTTGAAAACGACCGCATCGGCATTGTGGTGTTTGCCGGTGATAGTTACCTGCAACTTCCGCTCACGTCCGATTACAGCGCGGCGCGGCTTCTCATCAGCACGATTGATGTTGATATTGTTCCGATTCAGGGAACGGCAATCGGTTCGGCAATCAAGATGGCGATGAAATCGTTTGTCGAAGAAGAGAAAAAGCACAAGGCAGTCATTGTTATTACCGATGGTGAAAATCATGAAGACGATGCGTTGACTGCGGCGAAAGATGCGGCAGAAGAAGGCGCGGTTGTTCATACCATCGGCATGGGTTCGCTCGAAGGCTCGCCGATTCCGATTTATCAGGATAATGTTCAGGTCGGATTTAAAAAAGACCAGGAAGGAAGCGTCGTCATGACGAAACTTGATGAAAGCGGATTGCAACAAATCGCCGATGCAGGAAAGGGACGATATATTCGAGCAAGCAATCAGCAAAGCGAACTCGATGAAGTGCTGAAAGATATTCAAGCGATGGAGAAAAAAGAGTTCGGCGCAAAAGTCTTTACGGAATACGAAGACCGCTTTCAATATTTTCTTGCCGTCGCGGCGTTTCTATTGATACTCGAATATTTTTTATCTGAACGAAAGAATGTGTTGGTTGCAAAATGGAAGTCGCTGCTTGCAAAACCGTTCAGCCTCAGACGACAAAACTCGGAGTGGAAATGATGAAACGAAATGAAACAAGACTGATGGTGGGACGGACATTCCTGTCCGTCTGCCGTAATCTTTACAATAGAACGAGACAGGCAGGAATCCCTGTCCTACTGTTATTTTGTTTGATGATTTCAAGCGCGTTTGCTCAATCGGAACGCTCGCACATCCGCGACGGTAACAGCGCGTACAAAGAAAAAAAATATTCCGACGCAGAAGTCAGTTACAAGAAATCGCTTGAGAAAAACAAAGACCTTGTTGAAGGGTCATTCAATCTGGGCGATGCGTTGTATAAACAAGACCGGTTCGGTGAAGCGGCGGAACAATACCGCATGTCGGCAATGAAAGCGAAGGATAACGAAATCAAAGCGCAGGCGTTACACAACTTGGGCAATTCGTTGATGAAGGAACAGAAGTTTCAGGAAAGTCTTGCGGCGTACAAAGAAGCATTGAAAGCAAATCCGAAAGACACGGAAACGAAATACAACTACGAGTACGCAAAACGAATGCTTCAGCAACAACAGCAGCAGCAGCAACAACAACGTCAGGAAAAGAAAGACGACAAGAAACAGGACGAAAAACAGAATCAGGACCAACAAAAACAAGACCAACAGAAGCAGCAGCAACAGCAGCAACAGCAAGAGCAGCAAAAACAGGAACAGCAAAAACAAGAGCAAGCCAAACAACAACAGGCACAACAGAAAAAACAGCAAATCTCGAAAGAAGATGCTGAGAGAATTTTAGAAGCGCTGAAGAACGACGAGAAAAAAGTGCAAAAGAAATTACAAAAGAAAGTTCCTGCTCGCGGTCAGGTGGAGAAGGATTGGTGACTTGTAGGTCGAACTTCAGTTCTACCATGGGCGAATTAAATTCGCCCTACATTTTTATTAACTAACAGATTATTCGTACTTTATTCACAGTGATTCGGAATTTCATAACATCAGTAACAAAACTTCGACTGACACTCGGAGTTTTTCTTTTCCTATTCATCTCCGCGTCGTTGTTTGCGCAGGAGTTTACAGCAACGGTGGATAGAAACCGCGTTGCCATGGGCGAACAGTTCGAACTGACATTCGTGTTGAATGGTTCAGGAAGCGGCAAGAATTTCCGTCCTCCTGCGTTTAATGACTTCCTCACACTCTCCGGTCCGAATCAATCTACGAATTGGCAATTCATTAACGGACAACAATCCGTTTCCATTTCGTACGGTTATGTGTTACAACCGAGAGCAGAAGGAAAATTCACAATTCCTTCTGCCACCATTGAAGTGAGCGGTAAAACTCTTCAAACACAACCCATCACAATTGAAGTAACGAAAGGCGCGCCGCAACAACAACGTCAATCGAACCGCGGCGGACAACAGCAGAACGATGCCGATGTCTCACAACAAATCGGTGACAATCTTTTCCTCCGCGTCAGTGTGGATAAATCGAAATGCTATCAGGGGGAACAAATCATGGCGACTTACAAAATCTACACGCGCGTGAACATTGCGAACTATCAACTGAATAAAGTTCCGGCGCTCACAGGATTCTGGAGTGAAGATTTGGAAGTGCCGAAACAGATTCAATTGACGAATGAAACAGTGAATGGCAAACAATACCGCGTTGGCGTGTTGAAGAAAGTCGCATTGTTTGCACAGAGAAGCGGAACGCTCACGCTCGACCCGATGGAAATCGAATGTGTCGTTCAGGTACAATCACGTCGCCGCTCGAATGATATTTTCGACCAATTTTTTAATGACCCGTTTTTCGGAAATGTCCGCAATGTCAATTACAAAGTTCTCAGCGACCCGGTGAAGATTTCCGTTCAGGAATTACCGCAGGAAAATTTACCAATCGGATTTCCCGGAGCGGTCGGCAAGTTTTCTATGGAAGCATGGCTCGATAAGAAACAGACGAAAACGAATGAAGCGGTAACATTGAAAGTGAAGATAAGCGGACGCGGCAACATCAAACTGCTTGATGAACCGGCGATTGTTATTCCGCCCGACCTTGAAAAGTATGACCCGAAAATTTCGGACAACATCACGAAGCAGGGAAATCTTATTGCCGGCAGTCGCACGTTCGAGTATCTTCTGATTCCCCGCCACGCTGGCGAACAGAAAATTGCTTCGTTCCCGTTCTCGTATTTTGATGTTGACAAAAAATCATACGTTACCATCAACAGCCCTGAGTTTATTCTCTCAGTCGGGAAAGGAACCGAACTTGCAAGCGCACCGGCTTCCGGCATCTCGAAAGAAGATGTGAAACTGCTCGGTGAAGATATTCGTTTCATCAAAAGCGGTGGAGTAAATTTGCAACGGCGCGGCGAGCGATTGTTCGGCTCACCGTTATTTTATGCTTTGGCTTTCAGCCCTATTATACTGTTTGTCGGATTTGTCATGTTCATGCGCAAACGGGACAGATTGTTGAGCGATGTTCTTGCCGTCCGCAACCGCAAAGCAAGGAAGATGGCGCAGCAACGATTGTCGGTTGCCAGGAAACATCTCACAGCGCAGAAGAAGGAAGAGTTTTACAACGAAGTCGCCCGCGCATTATGGGGATATGTTTCCGATAAACTTGGAATTCCTCCATCCGACCTGACGATTGACTCCGTGAAGAGTTCGCTTGAGCAAAAAGGCGTTCCTGTCGAATCCATCAGGAAACTCGCTTCGACATTTGAGCAGTGTGAATACGCACGATTCGCTCCTTCGTCCGATTCAACGCAGTTGGATTCGATGTACAACGAAGCAGTTTCTCTCATCTCCACCATCGAGGACCATGTGCGATGAGAAAAATTCTCTTTCTTTTCATTCTTCTCGTTCAGTTTTCCTTCGGACAGGAAGCCGATGTACAGTTCGAGCAAGCAAATCAGTTGTATCGCTCAGGTGAATATGAAAAAGCGAGTCAGGCATACGAACAGGTTCTTGCAAACGGATACGAACATGCGGCGTTGTACTACAACCTCGGCAACTCGTACTTCAAACAGAAAAATTATCCTGCCGCAATTCTCAACTACGAACGGGCAAAGCGCCTCGCTCCGAACGATGAAGAACTCGACCACAACATTCGTCTTGCTAATCTTCATGTTGTGGATAAAATTGAACCGGTGCCGCAGTTGTTTCTCATCGAGTGGTGGCGAGCATCAGTCAACTATCTTTCGACGGATGGTTGGGCGTTGGTTGGCATTCTCCTGTTGTGGGCAGCGGTTCTGTTCGGTTCGCTTCTCTTATTGATTCGCTCTGATATTCTCAGAAGAATGTGTTTGCTTCTTGCCGTAGTACTTTTCATTGCGAGCGTTCTTTCGTTCGTCGGAATGATTCAGCGGAACGCGCTGGAAGCAGAAGAATTTGCCATCGTTTTCTCCCCTTCTGTTTCTATCAAAAGCGCGCCCGATGCGCAAAGCACGGACTTGTTCGTCATTCACGAAGGTGTGAAGGCGCAAGTGCTTGATTCGGTCGGTGAATGGAAAAAAATTAAACTCGCCGATGGTAAGGTTGGGTGGATGCCGTCGGGTGATTTGAAAAGTATTTGAACAACCATTGAGTAATTTTAAGCGGACTCCACTTGTAGCTAAAACATGTGGAGTTTTTTTATGTTTTCTTGAAATTAGAAAACATTTTCGTTATACTCGCGGCAAAGATTAATAAAGGACAACCTGAAAATGATGAAGTTCATCTTTACCGCCATTATTGCGTTCACTATGTGTTCCGCTTCAGATACATATTCTCAAACCCTCATCTGAAGTTATGGCTTCAAAGTGGCTCTAACATCAGCAAATCAAACATTTAACTACACTCATTTATCAAGTAGTTCAACAAAGTGGAGGGCTGGGTTTAATATCGGAGCTTATGTCGAGTTTTTTGATACACATTCCTTTACATTGGTTAGCCAACTTGAGTATGAACAAAAAGGGATGGTAGAAGAAATTGTTAATACAGAAGACGACCCTGTAATTCTTCGTGAGAAGGATATTAATTCACGCCTCGATTATCTCTCGGTACCATTGTTAGGAAAGATTTACTTTTCTGGAAAATCACTCACCCCATTTTTTCTTGCCGGACCAAGAGTAGATTTCTTTCTTGGGTACAATTCCGATGATAATTTTTTTAATCCTGTATATGATGAATTCAAAAAAATGGTTTTCGGAGGAACGCTCGGTTGTGGTGTTGAGATCCCCAAAATATTAATTTCTGAACTCTTGGTTGAAATTCGATATAATGCTGATTTTACAGATTCGTATAATAGTCCGCTTTTAACTGTACGTAACAATGCCTTTGATTTTTGGGTTGGGGTGAAGTTTTAATTCAAGCACATGCTTGCTGAAATGAGCCGCCTCTGGAGTAACAAAAAAGAAAGTCGTTACTTCCCCTCAAACAGCCTGTCCGCAAGTATCGTCGGCAAACCGGCGATGCGGATTTTCCGAGCAGTTTCTTTCATATCGTATTCGAGGCGGCAATTTTCATATTGCCATGTTTCCGTATCAAAAATGCCGAAACTCAGCCGCGGGTCGTGGTCCCGCGGCTGTCCGATGCTTCCGACATTGATGATGTATTTCCCGCCGCGCTGAACGTCCGGCGTCCACAAATCATCCGAAAAAATCATCGGTACATGCGAATGACCAACAAAACAAATCGGCTGAGTGAAGTACCGGAAATTTTTCTGCGCATCTGAAAAACTGACGATGTAATACCACATCTCCGGTTGGAACGGCGATGCATGAACGAATAACAACCCGTGACGTTCGAACGTGTACGGCAGATTGCGCAACACTTCCTTGTTTTTTTGTGAGAGTTCTTTGTTCGTCCACTCGGCGGCGATGCGTGCATACGGGTTGAAATATTCCGCCGTTACAAGGTTCACAGCTGCTTCGTCATGATTGCCGAGAAGTATGTGTGAGGTGTGTTGCTGAATGAGTTCAAGACACTCGTTCGGATTCGGTCCGTAGCCAACAACATCTCCGAGACAAATAATTTCGTCCACGTTTTTTGCGGCTATGACGCTGAGAGCAACATTCAATGCTTCGAGGTTGGAATGAATATCGGAGATGATGGCGATGCGCATGATGTGTTACGTTTTCTGCTGTTTCTTTTTTGCTGCGGGGAACAACACGTTGTTGAGAATCAAACGGTAGCCGGGAGAATTTTTGTGCAACTTCAAATCTGTTGGTGGGTCACCAACTGCGTGCTGATAATCTTCCGGGTCATGGCCACCATACCAAGTGTACGTCCCGCGACCAAAATTGCCATGAATGTATCGAACTTCTTCCGTTCCTTCTTTCTCTGCAAGAGTCGTCACGTTTTTTTTTATCAGACTTTTTTTGAAGTTTGTTGTTTGTCCGAGAAACCCGCGAATAATGTTTGCATGATTCTGTGTGAGCATCGTCGGGACAGGGTCGTACTTTGCAGAGAAATCAAACAATGTAAAGTAATCCGTTTCCTGATTGAGCATCGCCACCATGTCGCTCGGCGGAATGTCAATGTCTGAATATTCGTAGCGGAGCGGATTCATTTCGATGGTGAAATTCTCGAACGCGAGAGTCTTGGAAAAATCAAGCCGCTTTTGTGCGTTCAAATCGGGCGGGTCGCCGTCGTACATGACGTCGCACATATCTGTTTTCTCTGCCGCAAGCGCAATGTCGAACGCATCGGTAGCCGAACACATGGCAAATAAAAATCCTCCTGCCGCAACGAATTCCTTGATTTTCCTTGCTACGGCTTTCTTCATCTCGGCAACTTTTCTGAACCCAAGTTCCTTCGCTTTCTTTTCGTGCATCATCTGCTGTTCGATATACCACGGTTGAGTGGAAAACGATGCATAGAATTTTCCATACTGCCCGGTGAAATCTTCGTGATGAAGATGGAGCCAATCATACTGCGCGAGTTTGTCGGACATAACTTCATCCTCCCAGATTTTATCGTAATGAATTTCCGCGTATTCAAGCGCGAGTGTTACAGCATCATCCCACGGCACAAAGCCGGGTGGAACATAGACTGCAACACGGGGCGCTTTTTCCAATCGCACGACATCCATGTTGTTATCTTCCTGCTGAATCTCCGCATAGATTTGTGCCGCCTGCGAACCGCTGATTTCTTCAAACGAAACATTCCGAACGCGACACTCCGTCGAAACCATTTCCAGCGCATCAATCATAAATGAGCCGCCACGGTAATTCAACAGCCAATCCACTTCGATATTTTTTGTCAATGCCCAATATGCAATGCCGTATGCCTTCAGGTGTTCGCTCTGCTTCAGGTCCATCGGTATCAATACTTTCTGCGCTTGAACAGGGAGAGCGGTGAGCAGTGAGCAGAGAGCAATGAAAATATACTTTGCTCGTAGCGCTTTGCTCCTTGTACTCTTACCAATGCCCAATGCCCAATGACCAATCACAGTGTTAGCAAAATCCGCAATCCGCAATCCGCAATGCGAAATCATATATTGTCTCCTCTCAATTCCCGAATCCGTTTCCGAGCCTCACTCACTAAAATGGAGTTGGGAAATTTCTCTAATAATTTTTGATACGCCTCGATGGCTTTGTTTTTATCCTTCAAACCGAGTTCGTAAATCTGCCCGGTTTTCATTGTCGCTTTGTCGAGGTTGATGCTTTCCTCGTAGTCAGTTGCAAGTTGTTCGTACGAAGCGACTGCTTCCGGGAAGCGACGCATTTGCGCGTACATATCGCCGATGCTCATCAATGCTTCATCCGCCATTTCCGATTCCGTATCACTCTTAAAAATATTCTCGTAGATGGCAAGCGCTTCGGAAAGTTTCCGCTGACGTTTCAGAAAATCGGCTTTGGCAAATTCACGGAGAGCGGCTGAGTTCTTTTCCTGATTTTCCTGCATGAAAATCTGTAGCGTCAGCGCATCGTTCGTCGTGTTCGACAGCGCATCGTTCATAACAGTTCCGAGTTGTTCTATCGCGCTCTTGAACTGCCCGCGGAAATAAGCGATTTCTGCAAGCCGCAAGTTGGTTTTGTCTTTATTCTCAGGTGAAACGGGGCGTATATCGCTGATGGATTTCAACGTCTCTTCCGCTTTATCAAGATTTCCCTGAGCAAGCGTTACATCGCCGAGCAACAATTTTGCTTCCACAGCAAGCGGAATGAACTGACCGTAATTCTTCAAAAAATCATTCAGCGTTGATTGTGCTTCATCAAGATTGAAGAAGCGTTCAAACATAAGTGATGCAACGCGGAGAAGTGAGCGAGCGGCAATTTCCGTTTTCGGATATTCGCTCACGATACGCTTATACGCCAAAACGACGCCGGTAAATTGCGGCTCCGATTCTGTTGCCGGTTTTTCTTCGCTTTGAAACGGACTGACGTTGCCAAAGAGTTTAAGCGTGTCGTTCGTCGCACTGAGTTCCTCAAGCGTTCGGGCATGTCCGAACTTCGCTTGCGGCACCATAAGAAATTTTGGAAACGTGCTCACTACTTCCTGATATGCCTGCGAAGCAATCATATATGATTTGTCCCGAAACGCCCGCTCGGCAAAAGTGAAAATCTCTCGTCCTCCTGCGTTCGTTTTTTTGTCAATAAGTTTATACACATCGAACGCTTTGTCGTACTGCTTTCCTTCCATGTAGAGCCATGCAAGCAGTTGAGACATGGCAAGATTTTCCGTTTCGGTTTTTGTAATTTGTTCAACAGATTCGGTTGCGGCTTTCCGTCCGTCGGCGCGGTTGGTGTAACTTGCCATGCGCGATTGAACGAATCCCAACTGCGCGGGATTTTCCTGAATGAGTTTCAGATACTCGGAAGTCGCATCGGCATAATTTAATGTGCTGCCGTACAAGTAGGCAAGGTCGGTGATGTATAATTTATCTTTATTGCAGGCACGGCGTCCACGTTTGTACGTTTCGATTGCCTTCTCGAACAACCGAACTTCCATCATCGAGTTTGCGACAATTGAATAGGTTACTTCGTTTGTTGAGTCGAGAAGAATTGCACGCTCCCATACTGTAAAGCCCTTTGCATCTTCTGCGTTACGAACATGAATCGTTCCAAGTTGACACAGGAGCGAAAGGTCGTTCGGCGTTTGATATAACCGCCGGTTGATGATGGTAATTGCTTCGGGATATTTTTTTGTTTGAAGATAACAACGCTTGAGCGATTCAAATAGAGTGGGGTTCGTCGAATCCTTCGCGTATGCTTCTTCATACAGTCTGACGGCGGCTTCGAAATCACCGCTTCGTTCATAACTCTGAGCAAGTTTCAGTTTCACCTCGATATTCTTTTGCTGAGCATGAGCTGTAAAGAACAGAAATGTAAAACCGAATATGTAAATCCACACAGTTTTCATGATGGTTGTAGGGTTCAAATATAAGAAAAATCGGGAGTTTTCCATGCTGTACAACACGCAAGCGAGAAGTTCTGTTCCAAAAAGAAAACCCCGCACCGGTTTCCCGAAGCGGGGTTTGGCAAAAATTCTCTGTTGATGTTATCGCATCAGTGTCATCTTCTTTACGTCGGTAAATACACTTCCGTCGGATACATCTGTTGCGGTCAGGCGATAGTAGTATGTTCCGCTTGAAAGATTCCCTGCATCAAATTCAACGGATTGTTCCCCTTCGTCAAGTTCAGCATGGTCAAGAAGTGTTGCAACTTCTCTTCCCAGTAAATCAAAAACTTTCAATGTTACCATACTTTTAACTGATAATTGATAACTTATGACAGTCACCGGGTTAAAGGGATTCGGATAATTCCACAACATCCTGTTTTCGAGCGGGAGATTATCTGCGCTCACATCCGATTCATTCTGACGGACAGTAGCAAACGGATTAGCATGGAGGAACGAGACTTCTTCCAACGTTTTTGTTCCTGTCACCTTCATCGGACGCATAGAATTGACTTGTATGATTCCGGAAAACAATTCAACAATGCTTGTGATTGTTTGGTCAAGCGCTGAATAATAATCAGGCGAGAACCTGCTGCAATATGTCAAAGCAGTGTCGGCAAGTTTGCAAATTTCTCTTAACGTAAGATTGTTAAACGGATTGCTTCCGTTTGAAGAATCATAAAAGAGGAGAGAGCCGAGCGGAGTTGCATCGGGTTCGAACGGTTCAGTAACTCCTGCGTCGTTGGCAAGAATAGAAAGTTTCAGAGCGTGCAACGAACCGAGCAGATGATTGTTGTGCATCCGCACCGATACGTTTCGAACTTCACCAACAAACGGTTTCAGTTTGGTTGACATTAACACAGAATCAAAACAGCGAGCCGTTCCGGTATGTGGGAATGCTTTCGTGTTAGTGCTGAACGAACGAACCCAGCCGGCAGGCTTCGCCGCTTTTTCTACACCGAGGATAATTCCCTTCGGTCGCTTCACCACTTTTTGATAAAGATATTCGCGAACATTGCCGCCGGTCGGTTGTGCGATGATTTGCTCATCCACACTCGCGGGGATTGCAGGGCTGACGATGCCATGCGTAATAGTAATGGTGGTCACGCCTGCCCCGGGACTGTTAGGAGTTCGGACTGCCGAAAGATCTTTCGTGCGCATCTGCCATCCGGTAATTTTCGAGCCGGGGACTTTTCGCTTGACGATTGCATGAAACACGACGGAGTCGCCGGGTTGAAGTTCTTTTCCTTCGGCAACAATTGTTTTATTGAAATTTGCTATCCGGAGATTCGGAAAACCGCCGGAGTCTAAGAGTGAAATAATCGGTGAGGAGACAGATGCCGAAAGAACATTTTTGACGGTGTCAAATCTGTTTTTTACAACGAAACTGACACGGCTTGCAATTGCCCTGCCCGCGTTCCGTTCTTCTTTCTGAGCCAACTGTTCTTGAGTGAACGTGCGATATTTTGGTTGGGCTGTAAGCGCCAACGAAAAAAGAACACATGAAATCGTCACTCTCCACACACGGTGTAACGAGGTATTCATAGGTATTCCTGATAAATAATTTGAACTGCGAATTAAACGGTATCAATGTAAAAAAATCGGGGTAAGTTCCAAAGAATCAAAAGCACAGCGAACACACAGATTTCGTCGGCTTTCGCATCTTTGAAAAATCTTGGTCATTTCTCTATATTGAAACCGTCGTGGTAACAATTGTGTTACTATAAAAAGTTTATTGAAGAAATCAGCAAAACGAGTTTATTATGGAAGGAAATTTTTCCAACAGAGTTCAGGATGTCATTCGGTTAAGCCGGGAAGAAGCGCTTCGGCTCGGACACGATTACATCGGAACAGAACACCTGCTTCTCGGCATCATCCGTGAAGGTGAGGGAATTGCCGTCAAGATTCTCCGCAATTTGGGTGTTGATTTATATAAATTGAAGAAAGCTGTCGAGGATACCGTTCGAACATCCGGCGGGACACTCACTATCGGCAACATTCCGCTGACGAAGCAAGCCGAGAAGGTACTCAAGATTACCTATCTCGAAGCGAAATTGTATAAGTCCGATGTCATCGGCACAGAGCATCTACTGCTTTCGCTGTTGCGGGATGATGACAACATTGCCGCTCAAATTCTTCACCAGTACAATGTTCATTATGACGTTGTCCGGAATGAACTTGATAACATCATCAGCGGGAAACCATCCACTCCTCCGCCGCAACCGCAGGCAGAACGTCGCACCGAAAAATCCAAAACACCGGTGCTTGATAATTTCGGACGCGACCTGACAAAACTCGCACTCGAAGATAAACTTGACCCGGTTATCGGACGCGAAAAGGAAATCGAACGCGTTGCGCAGGTTCTGAGCCGGAGAAAGAAAAACAATCCGGTACTGATTGGCGAGCCGGGAGTTGGCAAAACAGCAATCGCAGAAGGACTCGCGCTCAGAATTATTCAGAAAAAAGTTTCCAGGGTTCTTCATGATAAGCGCGTTGTTACACTCGACCTTGCCGCGCTTGTTGCCGGAACAAAATACCGCGGCCAGTTTGAAGAGCGAATGAAAGCGGTGATGAACGAACTCGAAAAAGCGAAGGATGTTATTCTTTTTATTGATGAGTTACACACCATCGTTGGCGCAGGCGGGGCGTCAGGTTCGCTTGATGCTTCAAATATGTTCAAGCCGGCGTTGGCGCGGGGCGATTTACAATGCATCGGCGCAACCACGCTCGATGAGTATCGCCAGTACATCGAAAAAGATGGAGCGCTCGACAGACGATTCCAGAAAATCATGGTTGAACCGACAAGCGTTGATGAAACCATCCAGATTCTCAGCAGCATCAAACATAAATATGAAGAGCATCATAACGTTCGATATTCGGATGCGGCTATTGAATCTGCAGTTCGCCTCAGCGACCGCTACATCACCGACCGCTATTTGCCGGACAAAGCAATTGACGTCATGGATGAGGCAGGTTCGCGGATTCACCTTTCCAACATTCACGTCCCCAAAGAAATTCTTGAGTTGGAAGGGGAAGTGGAGAAAATCCGTCAGTCAAAAAATCAGGTGGTCAAAAGCCAGAACTTTGAAGAAGCAGCCCGGCTTCGCGACATGGAAAAGAAACTCCTCAGCGACCTCGAAATCGCAAAGCGCGAATGGGAATTGCGCGCGCAGGAAACCATCTACGAAGTAACAGAGGAATCGATTGCCGACGTCGTTTCAATGATTACCGGAATTCCAATGAACCGCATCGCACAATCCGAATCGGAAAAATTACTGAAGATGGATGTTGCGCTCAAAGGCTCGGTTGTCGGGCAGGATGAAGCCCTCATCAAACTTAGCAAAGCAATCCGCAGAACACGTGCAGGATTGAAAGACCCGAAACGACCAATTGGCTCATTCATTTTTTTGGGACCTACAGGCGTGGGAAAAACGGAACTTGCAAAAGCGCTCGCACGGTATTTGTTTGATTCGGAAGAAGCATTGGTACGAATTGATATGAGCGAGTACATGGAAAAGTTCAGCGTGTCTCGGCTTGTTGGCGCTCCTCCGGGATACGTCGGTTACGAAGAAGGAGGTCAACTCACCGAGAAAGTTCGTCGCAAACCGTACTCCGTTGTTCTCCTCGATGAAATTGAAAAAGCGCATCCTGATGTCTTCAATATTTTACTGCAGGTATTTGATGACGGAATTCTGACTGACAGTCTCGGTCGCCGTGTTGATTTCAAAAATACGATTATCATCATGACTTCAAACATTGGCGCGCGGGAAATCAAACCGAAAGGGGGTGGGTTCGGCTTTAACGTCGAAACACCAACCGATAATTACACTTCGATGAAATCCACCATCGAAGACGCACTTCGTCGCGTGTTTAACCCGGAATTTCTTAATCGTATTGATGAGACAATTGTATTTCACAGTCTCACGCGGGAACACATATCGGATATCATTGATATCCAGATGAAAGAAATTTCCAAGCGGCTAACGCAAATGAAAATAACGATTCAGATGACGAAGCAAGCGCGTGAATTTTTGGTGGGCAAGGGATTTGACCCCGCGTTTGGCGCGAGACCGTTGAAGCGCGCTTTGCAAAAATTTGTTGAAGACCCGATTGCTGAAGAAATTCTCCGCAATAAATTCGGAGAACACAGCATCGTCAAAATCAAATTCAACAAGAAGACGGAAGACCTACGGTTCGTGGAAGGAAATCCTGAAAAGAAACTTGGAGTTCAAACAGAAGAACCGGAAAGCGAAGAAGTTTCATAACATCTCCCATGAAATGTAAACCCTCGTTTGAATTTTCAAACGAGGGTTTTTTTTCTACAACCCGTTCCTCTGCAACTCCGCCGCTATCTCATCCAATTCGTTTTTCATCGTCGTCATTATTTCAACAAACTTCGGATGTTCGCGTATCGAGAAGAACCAGATATCGTTCATGTACCACGAGTACCACCTGTTACCAAGTTGCACCGCGTTCTCCAGCGATTGCAACGCTGAGAGTGTATCGTTCTGCATCGCATAGATTGCGGTGGGAAAATATGCAAGGGCATAATCGTGCGATGTGAAGTCGGAGACTGCATCTAATTCTCTACGCGCTGCGATATAATCCTTCCGCATCGTGTACAGCATCGCACGGGAAATTCTTGTTTCAGGTTTATCCGCATCAATGGAGTCGGCGATGCGGATTTGTTCTTCCGCTTTCTCTAATTCCAACAGATAAATGTAACTCATTGCCAGCAACCCGCCGCGATACCATGAATCGGAGGGACGTGAAGCGATTGCTTTTTCGATTTCAGGAATGCTCGCCTGATAGTTTCCCTGAAACTGGTAGATGCGCGCACGAACTCGGTAAATATTAAACGAAGGGTCTGACTCCGCTCCTTTGTTTGCGTAATCAAATGCCTTTTGAAAATCCCCGCGATGACGGTAGAACTCACACACATCTTCCAGCGATGAACTGTAGTGCGGGTCAATTTTCAGTGCGTGGATTGCCTCCAACATCGCTTCCCGGTAATTTCCTTTCACACGCAATGCGAACGATAACGCACCGTGACTTGCCGCAGAGTGGTCATCAAGTGAAAGAGCTTTGCGTGCCATTGCCTCACCGTTATTCACCCAACTTGTATCAGGCGAATAACCGCTCCAGAACCGTTCGACGTAGGCGAAGGCAAGCGCCGCGTATGCTTCTGCAAAATTATTGTCGTGCGAAATTGACTGCTCAAACATCTCCGCCGCTTTGCGATTGTTCTCCCGCGAATCCTGAACGGTAAACGCAATGCCGCGCAAATAATCTTCATACGCCTCCGCGCTCGTCGTCCGGATTTTATGCACACTGCTGAGTTCGGCTTCGGTCAACTGCAACTGCAAATCATTCACCACCTGATTCGAGACTGCGTCCTGAACGGTTCGCATTTCTTTCCATGGAACGGTGATTTGCTTCGCCCAGCGAAGACTGCCGGAGTGAACATCTACCAACTGAATAGTTGCATAAAATTGTTCCCCTTCTTTGTGAAATCTTCCTTCAAGCACGTAGTCGGCATCAAGTTCATTGCCTGCATCAACAGCATTCGGAGTTTTTCCGTCGAACTGTGCAATGGCGCTCGTCGGTTTTACCAACAACGAGCGAATGAACGAGAGGCGCGTGATAATATCGTCAGCCAATCCGACGCGGAGAAAGTTGATAGACTCATCGGCAGAATTATTGGCGAACGGAAGAACGGCAATGGATTTCGGTTCATTCGATGCGGGGGCTTGTTCATTCGTAAGCCACAGCCATCCAACTATTGCCAGAAGAATCAACGCGCTACCGGCGAACGCAAGACTGAGAGTTTGTCGTTTCTTTTTCTTCGATGCAAACACCGCCGAAGGGTCAACACGCAATCGTTCAAGGTCGGCACGGAACTCATCCATTGTTTGGTACCGCTCGGTCGGTCGTTTCTCTAACGCTTTGAAGATAACCTGTTCCAATCCCTGCGGCGCATCGGAACGATACTTGGAAATCGGTTCCGGATTTCTCTGTACGATTGAACTGAGCATTTCTGTCACCGTTCTTCCGCCGAACGGCAACTGCCCCGTAATCATTTGGTACAATAAAATTCCGAACGCGAAAATATCGCTTCGTGCATCAACTTCTTTTTCTTCGATTTGTTCGGGCGACATGTACGCAAACGTCCCGACGATACTTCCCGGCGTTGTCACGTGCGATGAACCAATCAACCGCGCTAAACCGAAATCCATCACTTTCACTTGCCCGCGTTCCGTAATCATGATGTTGTCCGGCTTCAAGTCGCGATGAACGATTCCAAGCCGGTGTGCTTCTGTTATTCCCGATGCCGCATCGGTCGCGACATCAAGTATTTTGGGAATAGGAAGTTTCTCTCCCTGCAAAATTGATTCGAGACTTTTTCCTTCGACAAATTCCGTCACCAGAAATGTCACACCTTGGTCTTCTTCAAACTCATGCACAGTGAGGACATTGGGATGATTCATGGAGGAAGTAACACGCGCTTCCTGAAAGAATCGTTGTCTGTCTTCTTCAGAAATGTTGCGCAACGAAGGGAGGACTTTCAGCGCGACAAAGCGTTGCAGTTTCAGGTCTTCCGCTTTGTAGATAACGCCCATGCCACCTTGTCCGATTTTTTCGACAATTTTATAGTGGGAAAGAACTGTGCCTATCATTGGAAGAGAGGGGAATTCAGTTCTGAATGGATACTATTTGACTGCAAAAGGAGTTTCAAAATTGGAGCGATAATATAGCAAACCGAGTTTGGATTGACAATAACAGTTCGCCGTTCGGTAAAGTCGATGAATTCAATTCGTGCTATTTTTTCGAGGATTCATCCCATGAAGTTGCAAGCCACTTCTCAAAAATCTCCTTCTGCAACTCCGTCGCCTCTTTCACTTTCTGTAACCGGTAACTCAACAACGGTCCCGCTTCTACCTTCACTTCAATTGTTCTCAATTTATCGCCACGCATGATGGTAAGCGTGACACTCTCACCCATTGCAAAATCTTTCACTCGCTCCGAAAGGTCGGCGGGACGGATGCGGAATCCATTCATGGCAACAAGTTCGTCTCCGACATCAACGCCCGCGTTGTACGCGGGTGAACCGGCGGAGATTTGAGAAACGGTTGTTCTTCCGTTTGATTCGGAAAGAGAAAAACCAATCCACGGTTTGGCAACGGTGTCTTTCAGTTTCAGTTCAAGTCCGGCGTACGCAAGAGTTTGTTCCCACGGAAGCGGTTTTGTCCCGAAAACATAGTCAGTGAAAAATTCTTTCAAGTTGCTGTTTGATAATTCTTCTGCTGTTGTTTGAAAATCTTTCACGGTGTAACCATTGCCGGAGAGAGGAAATCGTTTGTACATTGTCCTCAGCACATCGTCAAGCGAAGTGTTGTTTGATGTACGCTGACGAAGTTCCAAATCAAGAAGCAAACTGACGAGCGAACCTTTGCCGTAGTAATCTGTTTCCGTGTTGAATGACTGTTGAGTGCCGCGCCAGAATTTTATCCACGAATCAAAACTCGACTCGACAATAGATTGCACGTTGTTTCCCGGTCGCTGTCGGTCGGATTGAATTCCGTTCGCAAGGTCGTCTAAATATTTTTGGGTGGTTTGATAGCCCGCCCGCACAAGCATCAAATTATCATAGTATGAAGTTGTTCCTTCCGAAATCCAGAGTTCGTCTGTGTAGTTTTCTTTCAGGTAATCATACGGGTGCATTCCGTTCGGGCGGAGTTGCTTCACGTTCCACGTGTGGAAATATTCGTGCGCCACCAAGCCGAGAAACCCGCGATACGTTTCGGGATTGTTGAAGATGAACGGGCGCGTCCCCATAATGACCGAATTGAGATGCTCTGTTCCACCGCCCGAAGTCGGCGAGCAGTGAACGAGAAACACATACCGTTTGTACGGAAATTCTCCCCACAGCGCTTTCGTGGTTTGCACAATCTTCGTGATGTCCTTGATGAGCGTGTCGGCGTTCCAGTTCCCTTCGCCTGCAATGCTCAGCACGTGCGGAACTCCTTCTACTTCGAACGGAAAATCTTTTTGCGTTCCTATTTCAAGAGGACAATCAACAAACACATCGTAGTTTGGCGCAGTGAATTCATTTGTTGTTCCTTCAGCGGACTCAAGTCCAGTAATAACATGCCAGTTTGCAAACGGAATGACGTTCAACCGAACGGGGAGCGCACGAAATTTTTCCACATACATGAAGACGGCGGTTCCGTCAACAAAACCATGTTCGTCATTGAGCCCGCGTGTCCGTTGGTTGAATTCGTTTGCGAAAACTTTGTAACGAATGGTTACGCGATTGTTTCCTTTTGTTTCTACGCGCCACGTTGTTTTATCGGTCTTCTTCCATGTAAGCGCCGTGTTATTCTCGCCGATGGCAGAAAATTCCTGAACGCCGCCTGCGAAATCAAGAACCATGTACCGTCCCGGTCTCCAGACGGGAAGAACGAAATCGAGATGTGAATCGCTCAGGGAAAGATTATTGAGCGTAACTTCGACTTCAAAGAAATGCGTGTGCGGCTTGGACATGCCAAGCGTGTAGTGAACTTCGGTTGGTTTGGCTTCGGTCATGAGTGAACAGAATAATAAAAGAGTAATGACACTTCGGAGAAGGTGGACTCCACCCGCAGGTGGAGTCCACCTGAGACTAACGAAAGATTTCATTTCGGTTTCACTCCGGCAATATCAACAACAAGTGGAGAGAAAAACATTGTGTCCGGATTTTCCCGGTGAGCGAGCCAATCTGCCAGCATTGCATCACCTTCAGTTTGGGTAATCACACCTTTATCAACCATCGCCTGAAAATGAGTTGAGAAAAATCTGTGCGCCCATTCCATCACATTGCTTTCCGGTCCGCCGGCAAGACAATTGGGTTTGTATTCAATAAGGTTGATGTTCTGTTGACGAAAAATTATAGGAATGCGGGATGCAACATACGGGTCACCGCCGCCGGCACGCCAATATCCGCGTACAGCATCCGCCGCATGTTGAAACGCACCGGAATTCGGATAGAGAGACAATCCCTCGTACTGATAATCCTGTAAGGCGATGATTCCGCCGGGTTTGAGTGAGCGAAGTAAATTCAGTAAAAATTTTTCCGCATCAGGGACAAAGCCAATCACCCATCGCGCAAAGATAAAATCGAAATAAGAAGAAGGAAGTTGAGAATGTTCCGCGGTTCCTTCAATAAACTTGATGTTTGACCATCCGCTCTTCGCTGAATCGTTCCGGAACCAATCCAAATAATATTTTGATGGTTCCAGAACCGACACTTCTCCTGTTTCACCGACACGCTCGCGCAAATCCATCGCCACAAATCCCGGTCCCGCACCGACATCCAGACACTTCCAGCCATTCCCAACTTTGAGCCGTGTGAAGAAATCATCCGTTACTTTTTTCCAGACGCTATGTTGAAATCGAAGTCTCTCAAGTTCGGTTTCGCTTACGCCGAGAAGATAATCGTTCTTGTCATTTGTCATTGGTCAATTGTCATTTGTGATTTGTGAGTGGTGAGTAGTTAGTAGTGAGTGAGTTCTAATCTTATTAGTTATCTGTTCTTGGTACTTGGTTCTTGGTACTTGGTTCTTTGTACTCAACTACTTTTTTACTTTTTAATTTTTCATTTTGAATTGAAGTTTACCAGTCCACAGGATGGTCTGCCCCGTGTCCCGGTCCAAGGAGAATCGCGTTCAGAAACATCCGCTCGGTTCCATGGAAACAGCCGCGGAAGTTTGGTTCTGTGGCAAAGAGAATGATTTGTCCTTTCCCTTTTCCTTCACGGGTTGCATACGCGGTTTTCGCCCAGCGCGTTCGCGCTTCGGGCCATGCGAGTCCGGAGAGCCGGATATTTTCGTACGAAGAATATCGCGCAGGAGTTTCTACGGGGTCTTTCGAGAGTAACGCGAGCGAGTTAAATACCAACGAGGGAACTCTATCGCCGACACCATACGAAAGCCAATGTTCCTTGTCCAAATCAACACGCAGGATTGCGCCGCGCGGCATGAACAAACGTCCCTGTTCTTCGAGCATTGCCAATTCTTTTTCGCCCGGCAATGGCGGAGCTTTCGATGTATCTTTCACTTGCGTTCTTCCTTCCCAGATGTTGAGACTATCAATCACCGGCGAGAGGGCTTTTTGTTCCATGTCCAATGCTTTTGCGTAGAGGTCGAGTTCTTTCAACGCTTGCTGACGCGTTCGCACACTGCTCATTCCGTTTGCCGAATCGGCAAGGAATGATGCGGAACCGCTCATACCAATCAATGTTCCGCCCGCTTCCACCCATTGACGAAGCGTTCCGAGCGCGCCTTTGCCGAGAACTCTGCTCAACCCACCACCATCGCCCGAAGGAAGAATTGCAACGTTGTACTTTTTCAAATCAGCCCAGTTGAGTTGTGCTGTGTTGATGACTGAAATTCTCAACCTCAATTGTTCATCGAGCAGATGCCAGAGCGCGCCGAAGTTGTTGGAACTGACTTCCGGTCCGGCAATGAGTGCGACGCGCGGCTGTTGAAGCGGAATAAAATCGTTGCCGCCCAAATCGGGACCGCTAGTGCTGAGCGCCGTGTTCACTCCGATGATATTCACACCAAATTCTTTTGCAATCGTTTGAAGCTCTTCGCTGAGCGATGTCGGATTTTCGTTCACGCGAAGAAGAACGGTTGAAGGCGGATAGGTTTTTCCTTCAACGGAAAATTCGTAGCGGGCAGAGCGCGCTTTGAAACTTTTCTCCAACAACTTCGCCAATGCAATAACTGCGCGGTCATCTGCATATTCAAACAAAAAACCGTACGCGGGTTTGGCATTGTGAACACTTCCTTCCGGTTTGGAAATTGCTGTCACCATCGAAGATGCAACGCTCGCTTTCTCTGTTGATGAGTAGGCTTCAACTCCGTACGCGATGGGAAGCGACCACGCCGAGACATCATACATCTTCGAATCTTTTTCCTTCTCCAAAGCTCTACGTTCGTCTCTCAACACTTCGTTCGAGAAGCGCGGGTCAAATTCAAGAATGGCTTTTGCCAACCGTCCGTTCGGCTGGTCGAGCGAAACGATGTATGTTCCTTCGGGAAAAGTTTTCGCGGCTGGTTTGGTTTGCCAGTAATCCTTCGCGTCGGAAACACGAAATTCCTTTTCCGCACGTTTCACTTCAATTTTTTGTGTCAGAAGTCGTTCGACAAGTTTGTCCGTTCTTGTCGGATTGTTGCCTGAAAGCAGATAGTACGTTGTCGCTTCTCCTTTTTTGATTTCAACACCTTTTTTCCGCGCAGTGTAATAATCGCTTAAGAGTTCCTTCCGGTTGTTCGCGGTCGTGGTGAAGTTGGCAAACGAACTGACGACGTGATGATGTACCGCTTCGCGATAGGTCAGCGTTGTCCCGTCCGGACGCTTGATGCTCGAACCGTCGGTTCCAGCTTGTTCATACAAAATTCCCACCGCATCGAGATACAATCCGTACGAACTGCCATAGCCCGGATACCATTCGTCATTCCACTCACGCGAGTAATAACTCCATCCATATTTGTCGAATGCTTTTCCTTGGTCTAATGCAAACGTTTTCCACCATCGTTTCACATGAGCAGGAACATTCGGGTTGAGCGGTTCGCGAGGCGGTGAAAATAAATACGTGTCGAACGAACCCATCTCGTGCGAATCAATCAACACTTGCGGAAACCATTTGAAGAGCGTACGGATTCGGTTTTGGTTTTCCACATTGACCATCATAAACCAATCGCGGTTTAAATCAAACAAATAATGATTACCGCGACCCCAGGGCCATGTGCCGCTATGTGCCATGCTTTGTGCGTCTGAGTTTTCAATCGCGCCTGCCCATTGTTGCATCTGTGCAAGCCAACGCTCACGCCCGTCGGGGTTTTCCATCGGGTCGAGACAAATAACAAGTTCGTTCAACACTTTCGTCACCGATTCATCCATTCCCGCCGCGAGATGATAGACGATTTGCATCGCCGCGTCCACACTCGAAAGTTCGTCTCCATGAATTCCGTAGCCGATCCACACCACCGAAGGATTCGATTCGATGATTCGCTTCGCTTCATCAGCGCTTGTGGTGCGCGGGTCAGCCAACTTCAAATTGTTTTGTTGAATCTCTTGTATTCTTTTTTGATTTTCTTCCGATGTGATGACACAATAATATTGATTCCGTTGCTCGTATGTTGTTCCCATCTCGAACATTGTTACGCGCGGCGATTGGCTCACAACGAGTTGGATATATCGAACTGCTTCATCGTATCGCGCCGGTCGCTTGCCAAGCATGAAGCCGAGAAACTCATCCGGCGAAGTTATTTTCTCGCTGTACGCGGTTTTCGGGAAAAACGGTAAGGGATGTTCCTGGGCGATGAGAATGTTCGATGAAATCATCAAACAGAAAAAGAAGGCGAACAGAAAACGAAGATGTTGAGCGTGAGGACGCATGAGAAGTTCCGATAGTTAATATTAATAGAAAACGCATTGAATATAACACGGTATGGGACTTTCTCCAAGTCTCAGTCATGTGCTTGCTATTTTGTATATTGTACCATTCCTCAACCATTAATTGGAGAACCACCATGTTGTTTATTTTAAGTCTCATCATCACTCTCGTTGCATTTTTTCTTTGGAGCGCTTCCCGGAAAAAAGTTCAACAACACAATCCCTCGTACCGTGTTCCGATGTTAATTTCCGGATTTGTCTCCGCACTGTTCACAGTTGTTTCACTGACACAACTCTTTACTGTCGTTCCTGCCGGGCACGTCGGCGTTGTCAATCTCTTCGGCGTTGTTTCAGAAAACACACTGAAGTCAGGAATCAACATCATCAATCCGTTGGCTAACGTCATCAAGATGTCTATTCAAACTCAGGAACTGAAAGAGTCAATGGAAGTTCCATCGAAAGAGGGATTAACGGTACAACTTGAAGTGAGCGTGCTGTATCATTTAAATCCTGAGAAAGCCGCGCACGTGTATCGAACCGTTGGTACAGATTACGAAGCCGTGCTTCTTGAACCGCAGTTTCGTTCTGTGACCCGCGGCGTCACTGCCGGGTATGAAGCAAAAGCATTGTACACTTCAGAACGCGAACACCTTTCTCAACTTATTCTAAAAGAGATTGCAATGAGTGTAGAACCGCGTGGCATCACCGTTGAATCCGTTCCGCTGAGAAAAGTCGGATTACCTCCCGGACTTTCACAATCCATCGAATCAAAATTACAGGCAGAACAGGAAAGTCAGCGCATGGAATTTATTTTGATGAAAGAAAAACAGGAAGCCGACCGCAAACGCATCGAAGCGCAGGGTATTTCAGACTTCCAGAAAATCGTTGTGCAAGGAATCAGCGACCAATTACTACGATGGAAGGGAATCGAGGCAACAGAAAAACTTGCAATGTCGCCGAACGCAAAAGTGGTTGTCATCGGAGCGGGGAAAGATGGGTTGCCGCTTATTCTCGACACAAAGTAATTGAATCATTTCCGATTGAAAACAATGACTCAATCGTCAATTGAATTATCATGGAAACAACAATCACTGCCATCCAAGCCATTCAGGCAATCCTCGCGCCCGCACTCGGAATTTCCGCTGTCGGGTTGCTTTTGTTAGGATTGAACAATCGTTACTCGCTTATCATCAGCCGCATCAGACAACTGAACGATGAGAAACGAAGATTCACCCAGCGACTTCTTGAAAAGACGGAATTGAGTTATATGGAAAACTCCCGGTTCATGAGCATCCGCCAACAGAGCGAAGAACTGTTTGCTCGAAGCAAAATCGTTCGCAATGCAATTCTCTCGCTCCAAACTTCAATCGGTCTGTTCGTCCTTTCCTCTGTTGCAATCGGACTGAGCATGGTTATCGAAGCCGAGGTTTTCCGTCTCGTTCCCCTCTTCTTATTTATTCTTGGAATGATTGTCGTGTTTATCGGAATCTTGTACGCGGCGTTGGATGTTTACCGCGCGTATCATATCGTTTTGTTAGAAATGCGCGCTGAGGAATAACCACTAACTTACACAGAAAAAACCAATGATTATCACTGATTATTATCTGTGATAAATCCGTTTCATCCGTGTAATCCGTGGTTAATTTTTCACAGGTAATCTTCTCACCCGTTTCCCTGTCGCCGCAAATATCGCGTTGCAAACTGCCGGCGCAACAGGAGGAACTCCCGGTTCACCGATGCCGCCGATTGCTTCATCGCTCTTCACGAAGTACGTTTCGACTTTCGGCATCTCATCAATCATGAGCATCCGGTAATCATCGAAGTTGCTTTGCTTGACTCCACCGCGCTCGATGGTGATTTCATCTTTTAGCGTCGCGGATAATCCGAACGCAACTGCGCTCTCCATTTGTGCTTCAATGCCATCGGGATTCACAACCGGACCACACTCAACAGCACACACCATACGCTCAACACGTACGCTTCCGTCATCTGCAACAGAAACTTCCGCAACCTGCGCTACATGACTTCCGAAACTTGATACACATGCAACGCCGCGTCCTTTTCCTTTCGGCATCGGAGTTCCCCACCCGGATTTTTCCGCAAC
The DNA here is from genome assembly GCA_016212665.1 of Ignavibacteriota bacterium. Lineage (NCBI taxonomy): Bacteria > Pseudomonadati > Ignavibacteriota > Ignavibacteriota bacterium. The sequence continues at coordinate 28,172 of JACREZ010000034.1, read as the reverse complement.
AAGTTCCAACGCTTTTTTCAGTCGTGGAGATTTTGAAAGAAGATTCTTCCGAAATTCAACCGGGTCTTTTCCTGCCGCGTATGCAAGTTCATCCACAAAACATTCGATGATAAATCCGTTTTGCGATGCGCCGACAGAGCGCCACGCTCCCGACGGAACACCGATGTAATGTGCTTGCGCGTCAATCCGGAGATTGGGAAAATCGTACGGCGGGTTGCACGCATGAGTTAGTAATCCTTTTCCTTCATGTCCGATAATACTGTGAAGCCACGTAGTGGGAGAACCATCCGCATCCAATCCGCCGCGCATGATATTGTATTGTGCCGGACGATAGAAATCATGTTGCATGTCATCCTCACGCGTCCACACAACTTTCACCGGCTCCTTGAGTGCCTTCGCGAGTTTCACTGCCTCAACCACGTAATCCGTTTCAAGCCGACGGCCAAAACCGCCGCCCAGCAATGTGATGTTGAATTTAATATCGTCCGTTGACATTCCAAGAATATCAGCCGCCTCGCTCAACGCATCCTGCGGCGTTTGCGACGGCGCCCAGATTTCACATGAGTTCTCCTGCAAATGAACGGTACAGTTCATCGGCTCCATCGTTACATGCGCGGCAAACGGAGCGTAATACATCGCTTCGACTTTCTTCGCCGCAAGTTCGTACGCACTCTTCGCATCGCCATCGTTTCGTTCGATGTCTCCTTCTTTTCCCGCGGCGGCTTCAAACATCTTCCACATTGTTTCGCTTGATTCGTTTGCGTAGTCACCTTCATCCCACGAAACAGAGAGCGCATCGCGTCCCTGAATTGCCGACCACGTTGAGTTAGCGAGTACGGCAAGAAGGTCATCGGTCTGAACAACATCAAGTACTCCGGCGATTGCTTTCGCTTTTGTCGCATCGAACGATTTCACTTTCGCGCCAAACACATGCGGACGAACAATTACCGCATAGACCATGTTCGGAATCTGAATATCCATCCCGAATATTGCCGAGCCGTCAACTTTGGAAGGCGTATCGAGCCGCGGCATTTTCCTGCCAAGAAATTTAAAGTCTTTTGAATCTTTCAAAGTCGGTTTGTCAGGAACGGGAAGCGATGCGGCAGACGAAGCCAACTCGCCGTAGGATAATTTCTTTCCGTTTGATGTAAGAACAACCGTGCCGTTCTCTGCACGACAATCCGATTCGCTCACATTCCATTGTTTTGCCGCGGCGGAAACAAACATTTCCTTCGCAGATGCCCCGGCTTTTCTCAGCGTTGAGTACAACGTACGTACGCTTGTGCTTCCTCCAGTGCTTTGACTTCCGTATTTATCGGGATGCGCAAGCGCAGGTTCGATGCGAATTTTTGTCCAGTCCGCTTCCAATTCTTCAGCGATTAACATCGGAAGAGCGGTGCGGATTCCCTGTCCCATTTCTGATTTTGCCACGGTGATGGTGAATGTTCCATCCGAATCAATCCTCAGCCATGCGCTTGGTTGAAATGTTGTATTGGATTGACTTGCACAGGCGGTCGAAATCAAACCGCTTCCGAAATCAATGCCAAGGACAAGTCCACCGCTAACGGTGGAAATTGCTTTGAGGAAATTTCTTCGAGATGTATTTGTACTCATCGAACACCTCCTTTTGCCGCACGATGAATCGCTTTCCGAATCCTGTTGTATGTTCCGCACCGGCAGATGTTCATTCCCATTGCCGCGTCAATATCTTCGTCGGTCGGATTTGTTTTTTGATTGAGCAATGCCGCCGCCGACATAATTTGTCCCGACTGGCAGTAGCCGCACTGCGGAACTTCTTCCGCAATCCATGCAAGTTGTAGCGGGTGTGAACGGTCGGCTGATAATCCTTCGATAGTGAGAACAGATTTTCCCGCGACCGACTCAACCGGCGTAACGCACGAGCGAGTCGCTTCGCCATCAACATGAACGGTGCAAGAGCCGCACAACGCTCTGCCGCATCCGAATTTTGTTCCGGTCATTCCAAGAACATCGCGCAGAACCCAGAGTAACGGCATATCAGGTTCGACATCAATCGACTGCTGCTTGTTATTGATGGTGAGAGAGAAGGTGGACATGGAGTTCCTTTCAACGTTTGAGACTTATTCGTAATGCGAGAAGGTAAGGATTCAGGATGCAAGATGCAAGATTAAGTGCGATAAGATGGAGTCCACCTTATCTATCAGGAGCAATCAGGTTGAAATTGTGTTGCAAGCGAGGGGAAGGTGGACTCCATCTGATTCACATGCTCTCATTATGGTTCAGTAACTAGGGTTCACTGAAAAAGTATGAACACCATATAAATGAAGAACTTACAGTTGTATTGGAAAGGAGAAATGCACGATATTATGGAAAAAGATACCAAAACCCTTGCAGAGCAATATCAATGATTCGTTATCAAAGCCAACATCAACTCACATTTGAAGAATTTCGCACACCGTTCGAAATGAACCTTCCCCGGGAAAACCGTTGGATACAACTCGCACATGCTCTCCCGTGGGATCGTCTCGCGGCGGTGTACTATCGTACGATGTCGGCAACTCAAGGACGTCCCGCAACAGACGCACGCATCGTGATCGGAGCGCTCATCATCAAACATAAAGAAGGATTGAGTGATGAAGACACTCTTCGTTCGATCCAAGAAAATGTGTATCAACAATACTTTCTTGGGCTTCGTCACTATCAATACGAATGGGTATTTGATCCCTCCTTGTTGGTGACCATACGCAAACGCCTCGGCGAACACGAGTTCGATGCAATGGTACTGGAACTCCTTCACCTTGCCGAGAGGTTTTCGACTGATGTCGGAACAGTGCGTGAATCCTCATCTGATGAAGGAACCGATGGACCGTCGTTCCCCACTTCTCCCACGCGTGCAGATGGTGGCTCAGAGAAAACGGGATTGTCAACGAGTTTATCGTCGTCGAATGAAGAGGCGGTACGACAAGAAGCGGTGACGAATCGTGGACTGTTGATTGCCGATCTTACCGTCGCTCCTGCCGATATAGCCTATCCGACCGACATGGAATTGCTGAACCGTGCACGAGAAAAAACGGAAGCACTTATTGATGAGTTGTATGCTTCCCTCCCTGTGGAGAGGAGAACAACAAAACCGCGCACGTATCGGAGGAAGGCGAGAAAGGACTATTTGAAATATGCCAAAATGAAGAAGAGGAGCGGGAAAACGATACGAAAAGCAATACGGAAACAATTGGGATACGTGAAGAGAAACATCAAGACGATTCATGCGTTGTTGGATGTCGTTCCTGAACCATGTTCCTCAGCCGGGCAAACAACGTTGTGGGTGGTGCAAGAACTTTACCGACAACAACAGGAAATGTACACGACGAAGACGCATCGGATCGATGACCGCATCGTGAGTATCGCACAGCCGCATGTACGACCGATTGTACGGGGGAAAGCAAAAGCGCCAACAGAATTTGGTGCGCAAGTATCCTGCAGTGTGATGAATGGATTTAGTCGTATTCATCGCATTGCATGGGATTCGTATCACGAGGCATCAGATTTACCGGCACAAATAGAAGAGTACAAACTGACATATGGATATTATCCTCAGGTAGTGTTGGCAGACAAGAAATATGGGACGAGAGAGAATCGTGCCTACATGAAAACACACAACATCATCTATGGAGGAACACCGTTGGGACGACCGAGAAACGATGGAGAGGGACAAGCGGTGACAAAGGCGGTAAGTAATCTCCGCAATCATATTGAAGGGAAGTTTGGAACGGGAAAACGGAGTTATAGATTAGATAAGATCATGGCGCGACGAAGTGATACGAGTGCAAGTTGGATAGCTGCTATTTTCTTTGTGATGAACATTCAAACGTTCATCAAATTTTTTGTTTCACTTTGCTTAGTGGTACAGGCGATTGTGTACGCGGTGTGGTTGCAACACTCCCGCCTCATCACCTCAAACCTTCGTTTTCATCGTTTGTGACTTTTTCAGTGAACCCTAACTATTTGTTGCTCTGATGTTCGCCTCTTCAACAAACCCTGTTGTTCACATTGGTGGGCAACGAGTTCAACTTTCTTCAGGAGGTATTCAATCCCCTTTTCAAGTTCCATATCTTTTATTTCATTATGAAGTTCGTTCTTCCAATCCCAAACCTCTCTCTGTGCTTTTGAAATATGTTCATTCATTGTCAATATGAATTTGTTATGTTTGAATGCGTTATCGTGTACCAATGTACAGGAAATCAGAGATTCATCAAAAAATTCTTTTACCGATGGAGGAACATTCCTACACCTTGCAGGCATGTTCCTGCAACACTCAGGAACTTCCCTGCGCCGTTCGCATCAGGGCAGTAGTGCAAAGGAAATATCCTACAGCGCACAGGAAGTTCCCGCCGATTTGCAGGCTGTCCCCTGCGTTGTGCAGGAAGTTCCCTCTGACACTATCACTTAGGCTGTACGGTAGAGGAAACGTCCCGTAAGGCGCAGGATTCTCCTTGCACCGTCCGGGACACTTCCTGTACAGTTCAGGCTTTTTCCCGCGGCGCGGGGAGAATGTCCTACGCCGCGCAGGGCTGAGAATGTGGCTAAATTGCTTTGTTTTCGATGGTTGACAGTGAATTACAAAAATTAAAAAAAAGAGCATCGGGGAAGTGCCGATGCTCTTTTGAAAAAACTTTTGTCCTTATCGGACGAACAACATCTTTTTAATATCGGTAAAAGCACCAACTGACAACTTGTAGAAATATACCCCGCTCGGAACATTCGCTGCATCCCACACCACCGATTTGAACCCCGCATCCTGAACTTCATTCACAAGTGTTGCAACTTCCTGACCAAGCACGTTATACACTTTCAATGTTACATTGTAGGTCGAGACGCCGTCTCGACTACCTGACGATTCAGCGAATCGTCCTACATCCGGTAACTGATACCGAATAACAGTTGTCGGATTGAACGGATTCGGATAGTTCTGGTCAAGAGAAAATTCTGTTGGCAGTTCAGAAGTAACGCTTAATTTTAACCTGATTTGAGATTCAGGATTTAAGATTTTCGTGCTTCCATTGTTCTTTAAGTCAATCTTCAAATCGTCTCTACCCGAGCCGTTGGCAATCGTCAATGATGCAATCGTCAATTGCTCTTTCACTTCCCAAGAAATCGTCAACGGATATTCTGCCGATGAAATCCGGATTGGAATTTCTCTTGACTTCCCATTCTCACCAAACTCGACAAATTTGTTTGATGCAAAACGAGCATCGAAAATTCCCGATGGTGGTAGTGGCGGCAACTCGTAACCTTGCGAAGGTTTGCAACCTTCGCAAGGTTCACTCTTGAAATACAACACCTGCCGATTTCCTCTCGCATCCTCAATCACAATCCTATTCGCATTTTCCAATGCCGAATTTACTAACAACTGTTTCCCAAACGCCGCACTTGAGTTCATAATCAACTGACCGCTTGCTGTTGCTTTTATCCAGTAGCCTTTGTATGGCTCTAAAGTATCTGCTATGGAGTAGCCGCGGTTGTATGAGAAGAATGGCAATGAAATAATATCAGAAGGATTTGAAGTTACGTTATTTGCAATAGTCGGGACGCTGAGCGAACCAACAAGATTCCAATCTTGCTCTACTTCTACCACATCGCTTAACCTATTCTCACCTGTTATCGAAACATCCTGTTGCAGAGATGGAAACTTCAACCAATATCCTTTTCCGTTTTCCATCGTGTCTTGAACTTCATAGCCGCCAAGCGCGCTGAATGTAAACGCATGAGAGGATGCACTTGGGAATAAAATATTTTTTCTCCCATCCGTAACCAGATATGGAACAGAGACAAGATTCCATCCTTTGCCATACACAAACGGAAGCGCGGGTTGTTTTGTGATAAGTAAGAGATAACTGATTTGATTGTTTGTAATGACAAGACTATCCGTTGATTTCAAGTCAGTTGTCCCGCCGAATGCATCGAGAAAATTCACAGTACCCTTGTAGGCGTTTGAAATTTGCTCTCCCGACCATCTCAGAATAATTGGATAACCCGAACTTCCCGGATGAACGCTGACTTTATACGTATCAACCTGAGCGGCATCTTCAAAATTTCTGATGTCTATCCACGAACCGGTACCGAAGCGTTCTTCACCTCCTCGAGCATCCACAAAGCGCGCATCGAATGCCTGTGAAAGCGGCGGCGGAACTTCGTACTCACCTTCTGTTGAATCTATTGTTGTTGCTTGAGGATAAACTTCCCAGATTCCGTAGGAGGCACCCTGTCGAATGCCAAAAAATAGTGTACGATTACTCGTTCCAGAGAAGTTACTTACAGTAAAAGAAAGTTTAACTTTCTGAGTCCGATGATTCCCAAAATTCATATCAACGAAATCCTGACCACTATTAAAAATTGTTATTGAATACACTCCAGGGGAAGATGGAAGAGTTTGTTTCCATTGATATTTGATATCTTCATATACGATGTATGTTCCGGTATCAAGATTTGAAAAAGTATATAGTCCGTTGGCATCGGTAACGGTAGAATCATTTTTTGAGCCCGATAATCGAATTAACCAATTTGATAATCCTGTTTCCGTACTATCTTTCATGCCATCGCCATTCAGGTCATTAAACACAACGCCGCTAATACTTCCCAACTTGGAATTCCGGAATCCAATTTTGTATATCTCTCCGTTGATGTAATTCACCGTATCAATTCCTGAAGTGTATTCGAATGGACCTCCATTTATGGTCTTACCCATGCTAACCCAACCGGCTCTTTCTTCCTCTTTGATGAGATACAATCCGGATGGAGCATTAAATACCTCCAATGATTCTGCCGACACTACCTGAGCGACGATTGAATCCTCATGTATCATCCCTTTGTAAAGAGTCAAATGCCATGGTATAGGATTCAAAGATGTAGTGGAGTCTATATGATATGTATAATAAAATTTCCTGACTTCAATTCTTGGATGGACATTGATAAAATCAACCACAGTTGATTGATCATCACTGAGTAGTATTGTGTCTAGTGTTGTCGGTTGTTCGATTGGAATTCTATTTCTTATTTTCCCTAAAGGTTTCCAGTCTAAGCTATCTGCCTCTGACGCGATATACACACCTGCCGATAAATCATTTACGCTAATACTCTCAGAAGTATCCGATGATGCTACTAAAGATTCTGATGATACGGAATCACGGTACAGACGTAAACTCCACGGGTAACTTATTCGGTCTCCCCGTGTTGAAAATAGTCCATCTCTATCCTCAAATTTTCTAATCGTTATAGAATTTAAGCGAGTATTACCAAAATCAATATTGTTAATAGTATCATTGTAATCTAGGAACAGAGAATAAGATTGATTGAGTGGAAACGTTTGTGACCAACCGGATTGCTGTGTTTCGCTGACTGTATAATTCCCGGAATCCAGATTTGAAAATTGATAATATCCGTTTGAATTTGTCAGAGTATAGGTTGATGTTTTTCCAGTGATATTAATGCGCCAATTTGCTAAACCAACTTCATCGGGGTCTTTTATACTATCTGCATCCAAATCATAGAATTTCGTACCCGTAATCAACCCAGGCCATGAATTACACTGCCCGACATCACATGGATATATAGGCGCTATAACATATCCCAAAGTTCCCGCCCCACCGGAAATTTGTAGAATGATTCCACTGATTCTATCAATGACTGATAATACCGGAGGTAACGACCATGTTGAATTGGGGTCTCTCCATGCACCTGTAACGGTAAACCACTTTGATGCATCGTGCATAACAATTGTATTTCCCTCGGCATCAGCCATCTCAATTGCACTCCTCCCGCTTATATTTCTGTATCCAATCACAGTTAAGTTATGAAACTCAACATACATTCCCTCATAACGTTCGCCAGTGCTATATTTTGTACAATAAGGACCGACTGGATTGTATGCGCAGGCATAAAATTGTTCAACACTGTCGATTTTGTTAACAGGAGATGGTATGTTCATTGTACCAACGACTTCAATGGGAATTCCCGGAATAGGTTGGAACTGGGTCATGCTGTTCATGTTACCTGTCGGGAATTCTGATAGTCTCCCAGTTATACGAACAATATCTCCGCGTTGTACATTGAGGAACCCGTCAAGAATATTTTGCAAAGTATCTGTCGGGCTGTTGCATCGCACCCAAAGCCCTCTCCACTCATTATCATTAGATGCTGTGTCATACAATACCATAACAAATCCATTTGCTGTATAACCTATTACTTTGGGCTCAACCACACACACACCGACCACCGTTGCAGTATCATCGTTCGTTGTCGCGCTTTCTACTCTATCTGCGATTTGAAGAGTCCAGCGTGCATAGTCACTCTGTTGGATTGCATCAGCAGCTATTAATGAATCATATGGTACTTCTTGGATAGAACGTATTGTTACTTCGGGGTAAGCATTCCACGTCTTTGTTATACTGTTATATCGTAATAGGTTTTCTGTTTTGTGAATTAGTTTTTCAGGAGAAACACTCACCACCTGCGCCGTGAGTTCTGCGATTTGTGATGTGAGAAGAAAACAGAGAGCAATCAGCAACAAACGTGTTGCGTAGAGTCCGATTCTCAATCGGACATATTGTGTTACATGTCGTCCATTTGCGAAATGGACTCTACCGATATTATTAAACGAAAGATTATGTTTGGACATGGAGTCCTCCTGTTGTGTTGGTTAATTGGTCATTGGTGAAATGGTTAATTAGTTATTCTGTATAAACCATCTTCTGTCGCTTCTTAAATTCCTGCATTGCTCTTTTTACTTCTGCCAAATATGTATCTTTATCGGCAAAATATAATTTTCCCAATTCATCACGTACTCGCCTCATGAAATCTACCGCTTTGAATTTTTCTTTGGTGTTATTGTTTGTCTGCATAAATAATTTCCTTTGGTGTGCGAATATCTATCGTTGAATACCCATACTTTAAGTTTACGGCGTTGTACTGTCTGATGCGAAAAAAATTTACCATGTGCTTGAAGTTCCAACTAATCAAACTTTCAACTTTCAGTGTTGTCGCTATCGCTATGTGTTGTGCATCTGCTTCATACTTGCTTGTTAAGGCTCCCTCAATAATGTATTTCTGTGCAAGGTCAAGTTGTTCATTATCTATTTCTACCAGTTCTAAAAATTCAGAAGGTATGGTTTCGGGTAATCGTTGTACTTTTGCAGGCGCATCTGCCAGTTCTCGCAATGTAACATCCGACAAAACGATGATAAACTTGCCTTCTCTTGCTTGCTCGAAAAATGGTACTGTCCATTCTGCAAATTCTTCATCTTCATAGCCACCCCAAGCAGATGTGTCGGCATAAAATTTCATCGTTGTACTTTTGTGCGAAGTGTTCTCGCATAGGAAGAAGAATCTTTGATATCGTCACGTCCCGACCAAAGACCTACAAGACCGGAACGAAGTAACGCTTTGGCTGTCATGCGATGTTTCTTCCCGTTTGTTCCCGGCAAGACAAGGAGAATCATTTCAACTGTCTGACCTTTTTTACACGGTAAGTTTTTTACAACAAGTTCACCATCTTTTTCGATAACGTGTTGAATTTTGTATGCTTGCATGGAGAGTTCCATTTCTAATTTGTAAAAAGTTAAAGAACATTCAATCAAAAAGCAAGGAAATTACCGTTTGAGATTTGAGATATGCGATTTGAGATGTGAGGAAAAAACAAAGTACCAAGTACAGAGTACGAAGTACAAAGTACGAAGACATTCAGAAGTAGCGATGTTGAACGTGAAAGATTATGTTTGGACATGGAGTCCTCCTATTTGTGTTGGTTACTTGGTCATTGGTGAAATGGTTAATTTATTTTCTGTATAACTAATTTCCTTCGGTAGTACAATTCTCACAATCACTCCCATTCTTCTTTTGATATTCCCGCATGACGTAATATTCGCGCAAGTAAATCGCGACTGATTTCACCTTCGTGAGGGTTCGGGAGAGCGAGTTTGATAGTTCCCCGAACCATGTATTGATGTTTCCCTCCGGCATACGGTCCGCTGAAACCAAGTTCGCGAAGAAAGTAAATCAAATGCTTTCTCTTCACTGGGCCGAATGTTGGCATTACGCTACTTCAAGCTCGACTTGTAAGCTGACCCCTTCGATTTCAGGTATCGGATGTCCCAGCCGTAATCCCAAAACAATCCATCCCTCTAACACTTCCTGAAGTTGTTCACGACATGTTTCCAACGATGATGCATTTGCATACACACCTTGAAAACCGGGAATCTCACCATAGTATGAACCATCCGGCAACAATTCATATCGTGCACGACGCATTGCTGAATGGATATATTGCGTTATCATCACTAATTCCTTAAATGTTCCTGAGCAAAGTAATCAACAACAACATAAAAACAAAGTACCAAGTACTCATAATCATCTCATCCCCACGTTCCCCGCGCCGAATCCGTACAATGTATTCCGTCGGGGTGATAAATTGTTCACGTTCACTTGTCGCAACCAATAAACAAGATGCTCTACGATGCTTAATTGTTCTTTCGGGTTCCGGCAGAACAAATTGCTGTTGAATTCTGAATTTCAGGTAAAAAAAAGCCGACCTCGATAACTCGAAATCGGCTTAGTCAAAGTGGATTAAGGGAGAATCCTACTTTGTCAACAATAATTTCCTTGTGACCGAATACTCACCCATAAGCGCTGCGGCGCCATCACGCAACGGCGTGACTTGCAATCTATAATAATAGATACCGCTCGCATGACCTGTTGCATCCCACGAAACATTGAACGTTCCCGGATGTAAATTTTCATTCACGAGCGTTGCCACTTCTCTCCCAAGAACATCGTACACTTTCAACGTCACCAATCCGAAATCCACAATCCGAAATTCGAAATTCGTCGTCGGGTTGAACGGGTTCGGATAATTTTGTTCGAGCGAAAATTCCGTCGGAACCGGAGAAGGAATTTCTTCTACGGCTAAAACATCGGTAAGCGGATGTTTCCACACTCCGTTGCCGCTTGTTCCGGCATACATGGTTCCATTATGGATTGCAAATGAATACGTGTACGTATTGCTCGGCATATTATTGGAAACCTTTGTCATCGTGCCGGTAAAATTCTTCTGAACGTAAATTCCGCTGTTCGCCCTGCACATGAAAATATTATTTCCATAGATGGTGAGTTGCGTGTGAACGAAACTTGACCAGATTGCCCACGTTTGTCCGCCGTCGGTGGATTTGTACGTTCCGTTAGAATACGCTCCCGAAGCAAACACCGTCGAACCGGTTCCGGCAACCGCGCTCACCTGAAAATACGCAGGTAAACCAGAATCGGCTTTCGCCCACGTCGTACCGTCATCGGTTGATTTGAACACGCCTAATCCGTATGCGTACACCGTGCTTCCGATTTTTACAACATTCCCGACGTTGATAATTGCCGATGCTGTATCAACCTGCACCCAAGTATCTCCGTTATCCGTACTTCTATACACGCGGTCTTTTGTTGTAAGCAATCCGCCGGCAACATCTATTATTGAATTGATTGAACCGTATTGAGGCAAACCATTTCCGACAAGCGTCCACGTTGCGCCGCCATCGGTCGAGCGTTCAAGTCCGTTTGCAGGGTAATCGCGTGCAAAGAGCAACGAACCGTTTGCATACAGAAGCGTCGGCTGACTTGAGGAATCTTTGAGATTGCCGCGAACATTTTCCCATGTCGTTCCATCATCCGTTGTTTTGAAAATGCTGTTCCCGTTCGCATAGAGTGTTGAACCGTCAATCAAAAACCCGCTCATGTCGCGTGCCTTCAAGCCGGTGTTCATTCTCGCCCAGGAATTTCCATTGTCAGTTGATTTATACACACCGTCCGCAACCGTTCCCGCATAGACATCGGAACCGGAAACTTCAAGCGAAAATATTCCCATCAAAGGAAGCCCGCCGCCGAGAATAGTCCACGCCCCGCCACCATTTGTACTTCGATAGACGAATTGAGTTGCGGTTGCAAAGAGGTTCGAGCCGCTTGCACGAATTTCCGAAATGCCGGAATACGTCGGAATTCCATTATCCGCCTGTGTCCACGTGTCACCGTTATTTGTCGTTTTGTAAAGATACGAACCGCCCGCATAAATAGTTGAGCCGTCGAGGTACATCGCGCCATACGTGGAGTAGTCTAATGGTAAGCCGGTGTTTACACCCGTCCATGAAGCGCCATTATCTGTTGAACGAAACATCGTCTGCTGAACATTGTTGTTCGAAGCGCTTGTGAGAATCGTTGAACCATTTACAAGGATACTTCCAACATACGTTGTCGAACCGCTTCCGGGTAATCCTGTACTTGCTGCAGACCATGTCGCCCCGTTATCGGTTGATACGAAAACTCCTTTACCGCTTGTTCCTGCAAAAACATTCGCGCCGCTTACCGCTAAACAACTTACGCCGTTCCCTCCCGGCAACCCCGTTGCCTCAGTCCATGTATCACCGTTATCGGTTGAAAGATAAACGTTGACTGTTCCCGTTGCAATCAGTGTGCTTCCGCTTTTTGCAAACGCAGTCACCGCCTGATAATTCATTCCGTTGATTTTCTGTTCCCATGTCGCACCGCCATCGGTAGAACGAAACACTCCCGCCGCAGAAGTTCCCGCGTAGAGCGTTGAACCATCGGCAAACAATCCCATCACTGCACCGCCTTCCGGCGCGCTAAGTTGCGTCCATTGTGCAATCACTACATTGCTGAAACTCAAAAGAACGATGAAAAAAACTGTAGCAAATTTATTCATAAAAATTCCCTAACATTGGTTGATAAAAAAACAATTGTACTGTATGAATATACTTGTCGGGGTGAGTTTATTCAATGACCCATTTGAGTCATTTTTGTGATTGGAATTGGGGTTGTCTCATAAGTCTGATTATGATGTAGCCGCAGACTTTACGTCTGCGTTTTTAATTTGGAAGGGGCTGTATCAAAAGTCTTTGCTCTTGTCATTCCCGTGCCAACGGGAATCCAGAATCACCGAAAGCGAAATGGATTCCTGCTTTCGCAGGAATGACATCTAAAGCGATTACACTTTAAGACAGCCCCCTACAATAAAATCTAACTTTTAAAACTGCCTCAAGTGAAAAATTACTGTGACTTGGAGGGAGTTGAACTCCCAACCTAAACTATCTGTTGCAACCCCGTCGGGTCACACCCATCCTTCCTTCAACGCCTTCGCCACCGCCTGAGAGCGCGAATGAACATGAAGTTTCTCATAAATATGTTTGATATGATTTCGTACCGTCTCCCGGCTGATGAAAAGCTTGTCAGCAATTTCAAACGTATCAAAGCCCTGAACGAGATGCGCGAGGATTTCCATTTCCCGTTCCGATAAATCATGTTCCTTTGATGGCGTCGGCGCATATTTCCTGAACAAATCAATCACCTTTTTCGCAACATAAGGAGTCATCGGAGTTCCGCCTTGCGCCGCATCCTGAATCGCTGTAAGAACTTGCGCCGGCGGCGTTTTCTTCAATATATATCCATCCGCGCCAGCCATGATTGCTTTGAACACATGGTCGTCATCATCAAACACCGTAAGCATAATGATTTTTGCTGAAGGTAATTTCTGTTTGATGGAAGCTATACTCTCGATACCCGAACGTCCGGGCAGATGAATGTCAAGCAAAATCACATCCGAATCCTGAAGTCGCGGCAACGCCTCTTCGACACTATAGAACGCGTTCACACACGAGAATCCTTCCGTGAATTGCAGGACATGACTCAGTCCTTCCCGGAAATCGTCGTGGTCTTCGATGATGGTAACGTAAATCGGCTTCATGTTAATTCAAGATGTGAATTTTCTCTCCGCCAATCAATGACTCGTTTGCGTTATTCTTGTGACAAGCCGGACTGTCGTTCCTTTACCTTCTTCCGAAACGATGGAAAACTCCGCCCCGATTTCTTCCGAGCGTTTCCGCATATTTCTCAATCCGTTTCCGCTCATCGTTCTTCTGTTTGATTCATCACCGCGAACAGTTTCAGAAAAACCTTTTCCATCATCCGCAACAATCAACTCCAACACTCCAGACTCCATTACTCCATGAATCCTAATTAATGTTGCTTCCGAATACCGCACCGCATTCGTGATTGCTTCTTTGAACACAAGGTAAATATTGCGTCGTACTTCATCGGGCAAAGAAACCTGAATGCTTTTTCCATCGAGCGTAATTTCATATTTGATGTTGTTCGCTTTGCAGAGTTCCGTCGTCAGCAATCGGATGCGGAGAATCAAGCTCTCTAATGTATCGTGTTGAGGTGAAACGCTCCAGACAATATCGCTCATTGCCTGCTCGGCTTCGTTCAACAGCGAACTTGTCCGGTTGAGAAATTCTTTCGCCTGGTGCGGCGCTTCGGGTAGTTGCCGCTTCACCGACTCGATAAAAAATCCCGCACTCCCGACTGTTGATGCAAGGTCGTCGTGCAAATCCCGCGCAATCCGTTCACGCGTTTTCTGCCTCTCTTCCTGAATTGCTTTCTCTTGTTCGAGCCGTGCAATTGTCCGTTTCAGTTTCTGCGTCGAGATAAACCGCACCGTTCCGCCGAACGCTCCCGCAGTCAACACAATCACCAAACCAATGAACCATGAAGTTTTCCAAAAGGGAGGAGGAATAATAATTCGTATTGACGCGCCTTCTTCGTTCCACACGCCATCGTTGTTCGAGCCGCGAACACGAAAGACATATTCTCCCGGGTCAACGTTCGTGTAATTTGCCATGCGTTGCGTTCCCGCATCCACCCAATGCTCATCGAATCCTTCAAGCATATAGTTGTAGCGGTTTTTGCTTTGCTCGGTAAAATCGAGCGCGGCAAATTCAAACGAAAAAAAGTTTTCCTGATAACTCAACGTCAGTTCCTTCATGAATCGAATTGGCGTTTCAAAGTTCACCGGTTCATTAAATTTCCTGAACGCTGTAAGGATAACCGGCGGGACATATTCATTGTCTTTAATTTCCCCCGGAAGAAATTCGTTGTACCCGTTCACACCTCCGAAGTACAATCGTCCGTCTTTTCCTTTCAAAAATGCGTTCCGGTTGAATTCATTGCTTTGCAATCCGTCGTTCACATCGTAATTGCGGAACTGTAGCGTCGCGAGATTCAGCCGCGAAATTCCCCGGTTCGTACTGAGCCAGAAATATCCATCCACATCTTCCAACATTCCGTAGCAAACATTATTCGGCAAACCCTCCTTCTCGGTGAAATGTTTCGGCTCGCTTCCATCGTTCGGGAACAGAAACACGCCGTCGTTAAACGTCCCGAGCCACATCCGTTGCTTGCTGTCTTCTGCGATAAAACTCACCGGCCGCTTGCCGATATTTTTTTTGTGTGAGATGTATTTCTCGGTCTTCGTGTCGAACGCGAGCAACGGACTCGTTCCAAGCCAAAGTACGCCATTCGAATCGTTGTATCCCGCCGTGATAAAACCATTCACCCATTCCGGCGAACCAAGCGAGTATGGAAATGATTTCACTGTTCCGTTCTGTACGTCAATTTTTTCGAGCGCTTTGTCGGTTGTAACCCAAACGATATTGCCCGACTGTTCCGGATAAATGCTTCCTGCGTACTTACTGCTCAACGAATATGTCGAAGAAAGATTGACGCCAATCCTCCCGAACTGCTTCGTGTCGGGATTGTACGAACCGACTCCATCATCCGTCGCGAACCAGAGGACGCCGTTTCCATCTTCCCGCACCGACCACGCCGTGTTGTTCGGGAGAGAATTTTTATTGAGCGGCTCATACGTAAACAGTTCCGTTGTTTTTGTTTGCGGCTCGAACATCAGCACGCCGGCGCCATGCGTTCCGAACCACAACCGACCGCGGCTATCTTCAAACAAGGAAATGATAAACTTCGTCGGGAGTTTGCTCATGACAAGATTCATCGTTTCGGTCTGTTTGAATTTTTGTTTCGATGGTGAAAAGCGGTCAACGCCTTTTCCCCACGTCCCGAACCAGAGCGTCCCCGCGCGGTCTTCGATGATGGAAAGAATCCGGTTCGATGCCGGACTCGACGGGTTCAAATTATCATGCAACAGGTGAACAAACGAATCGTTTTGTTTATCATACACGTTCAACCCGCCGCCGTCGGTTCCAATCCAGAGTGTTCCGCGCTTATCCTGATACACAGGACGAACGACGTTGTGCGAAAGAGAATGTGCATCACGGGAGTTGTTCATGTAGCGCACGAAATGGTCTGACGTTGCATCAAACCGGTTGACTCCGCCCCCTTCCGTTCCAAACCACATTCTCCCTTCATCATCACACAATATTTTTTGAATAAAATTATGGCTGAGACTGTGCGGGTCAGACGGAATATGTTTGAAATGACGAAACGCTCCCGTTCGTTTGTCGAACATGTTGATGCCATCGTCTCTCGTTCCAATCCACAAATTTCCATCGGTATCGAATGTGAGGTTTGTGAGATAACTGCCATGAAGTCCGTTTGCATCTGTCGGAGAATGAACGTACCGGTTCAGAATTTTCATGCGTGGAGGCGATGCAGGGTTTTCCTGCCGTGCGAGAAATTGATAGAGTTCGCCGCTTGCGGTTCCCACCCACAGTTCATTTGTCCGGGCATCCTGAACAACGGCGGTCGGAGAAGAGACCGGAACGTTCGTCTTGTTCTCGGAAAGAGAACCGTTGTAATGAACAAATCGTTCGTGTGTCCGGTCGAACCAATCAAGTCCGGTAATCGTGCTGACCCAGAGATTCCCCGCGCGGTCTTCAAACAACGCGGTGACATAATTATTTATCAGCGACGACGAATCGGACGGAGTATTTTTGAACACGGTGAACGAGTAACCGTCGTACCTGTTCAACCCGTCCGCCGTCCCGAACCACATGAATCCCTCCTTATCCTGAAGAACACAGAGGACAATACTTTCCGAAAGCCCGTCTTCCATTCCAAGATGGTCGAACTTGTAATTTGATTGTGCGGAAACTTGATTTGTAAAAAGGAAAGAAGCAACAAGCGCAACAAAAAAGAGAGAGACAATCGAGCCGATTCGTCTTCTCTCGTTATGAAATTCTATGTTCCGCTTTCTGCGCACGGTATGAAACTAAGGATTTGCGGGGAGAAACTCAAACAAAAAAGCCCCGCTCTTAGTGATAAAAACGGGGCTGAGAAATAATCTTGTTATGTTCTGTCAGGGATTTGTGAGAACCAATTTCCCATTTGCATTTGCTTTTACCCAATATGCGCGTCCCGGTTGAATAGTTGTTGCCTCAACATAACCATTCTCAAATCCAAAATATTTCGAGGTAACTATTCCTTCGGGGACGTTGAGAATAGATTGAACAGTCACCGGATGCGAAATCGTCCCGATAAGATTCCATCCTGCTTGCACATCAATCGTATCGCTCGTAATAACAACACCTGCTATTTTTGTTGTAGCGGAGGAATTGAACTTAAGCCAATATCCTCTTCCGTTTAGTATTGTATTCGTTTGTGTATAACCCGAACCTTGCTCGTACTGAAACGCATCGGTGAGAGCCGAAGGGAACAACGCCGTTCTTGAATTATCCGAGACAAGACGGGGATTGGATATCAGATTCCATTTCTCATTCACTTCAACAAATGTCGTATCAAAATCAAGCGATGTTCCTCGCACAGAAACTGTATCAGCAAATGGAAAGACATCGTGTGTAAAAATAATGTTTCCGGATTTCTCGCCGGGTGTCACGGGATGAAATGTTATTATCACGTTCGCAGTGCCTCCGGCAGAAACAGTTACGTCATTCATATTAGCGGTAAAATCACTATTATCCGAAACAATGGAAGAAACGGCAAGAGGCAATGTTCCGTTGTTTTTGATTTGAATTGTGCTTTCAAATTCACTCTTGTTATTGATTGAGCCAAAATCAACCGTTGTTCTTGAAAGGTTGCATGATGTGAACGAACCGTATTTAAGAATCACTCCATTGTCGCCTACTGCCCATCCATGTTGTACATCGGTGAACAGTATCTTGTTGAGATGTTGTGTTGTCCCGGTTAATTCGGTAGTCCACGTTGTACCGCCGTTTGTTGTGTGCAGAATTGTTCCGCCATTTCCCGCTACGTACCCCTCGTTCACTGATAGAAAATAAACGCTATTTAAATGTTGTGTAGTATTGCTGATTTGCTGTTGCCACGTATCTCCGCCATCAGTTGTTCTCCATATATTACCATTAGTGCCAACCACCGTTCCATACAAAGTATCGAAAAAAAACATACGGCGAATACTTACCGGCAGGCTGTCCACCACACTCCAGTAACTCGTTCTTGAACTATTCACCACAGTGTCCCTGTCGTGTCGTAAGATTAGTCCATCTCCGGTGGCGGCAATACAAAATGTTGTATCAACATAGTTGATATCGTCCATAATTTTATAGAACCATTGGTTGTTGACTAACGGAAAATAAGAAAACCATGATACACCTCCATCGGTTGTCTTGCTAACTGAGGAATATGGATTACCTCCAAAGTCATACCCTCCTCCCGCAATGATACCCTTCTGCGAAGTAACAAACGACAATGATGGATAATCAGCGCCATGCATTGCCATTTCAAACCATGATGCGCCACCATCTGTCGTTCGATATATATTTCCGCATCCAGCATCGAAACATTTTCCACCATCTGCCGCCATCGCGATTGAAGATGAAGAATATACAACGGAAGAAAGAGTATAGGTCGTCCCGCTTGGAACCTGTGTCCATCTTGTTCCTCCATTTATCGAACGTAATATAATTCCGTTGTTACCAACTGCAACTCCGGAAAGTGTATCAAAGAAACTAACCGAATTGAGTTTCATCGAAGTTCCGCTTACCTGTAAAGCCCATTTCGGTTGTGCTGAAACAACAACGATGGTGACAAATAAAGAGCACGTAAGCATGATTATCTTAGTAGATAGTTTCATAAGAAGACCCCAATAATTTGTGTATCTAATTAATAATTAACTGCCCAAGTCTAATAATTTTTTTAGAAATTGTCAAGTAGTTTCAAAAATATTTTTAATAGCCTGCTAAATTCAACAAAAAACCCTATCCTGAAAGAATCAAGATAGGGTTTCAGACTAATTTTTAGCAAAGACCCATTCGTATAAATCGTAACAAGAACAAAAAGCCCGCCGTTCTGATATTCTCAAAACGGCGGGCTTTCTCTTTTGTTGTGAATCGTTAGTTGGTGTTTGCTGAAGTAGTGATTGGTTAAACAAAAATGGTTATGAACCCACTACTCACCATTCACGAATCACAAATCAACGAAGGAGCAACATTTTCTTAGCGTCTGTGAATGTCTGAGCAACTCCTTCTTCATCTTCCGATTCCACCGTGAGGCGATAGAAATAAACACCGCTCGGAAGGGTACTCGCCTCAAACAGGAATTCGTATTCACCCGCTTCTATTGCTTGACGATTCAATACTGTGGCAATCTCCTGTCCGAGCGAATTGTACACTGTCAACGTCACCAATCCGAAATCCGAAATTCGAAATCCGAAATTTGTAGTGGGGTTGAACGGGTTCGGATAATTCTGATAAAGCGTAAACTCGTCCGGAACTTCCGTAAAGACAATACCGGACGTATGAACAACCGGCTCGATGGACGGGTCCTGAACAAGGAACTGAACTTCCTCTATTTCACGCACGCCGGTAAACCGGAGTTTCCGGTAGAACGAAAGCGTATCGTTCGCGCCGCTAAATGCCGAATCAATCTTCCGGATGACGCCATACAACTCCGCCGCGCTTCCGATTTTCTCGACGTTCCCGTACGTCATAAACGTATCTGCCATTGCGGAAATTTCCCCCACCGTCTTTCCGTCGAACCTGCTTCCGCCTTCCTGAAATTTCAGTTCGCCGAATCCGAGCGGAGTTTTTTCCATCTTGCTTGCAATGATATTTATTTTCAATGCAACAAGTTCCGCAAAGAGTTTGTTACTTTGCATCTGTGGCGGCAGTTTTTTGTACGCGCCAATCATTTCCCTGCCGTTCGCCAGCGAATCGAACCAGCGTGGCAAACCGTTGTGCTGTACCCCGCGTGTGCCGGGTAAGAGCGATGAAAGGAGGTCGGCAGGTTTTTCAAATGCAACCCACGCCACTCTCTTTTCTTTCGGGAAACTATCCTTCACACCGATGATGAGCGGGTTGGATTTCGAAAACGGGTATTCAACAAAAAGTTCTTCCCGAAGGTTGGCAGTGTTCGGCATTGCCGCGCCAATCACCTGAGACTCCGGAAACTTCGTGCCGTTGATAACTCCAAGCACGCCTTCCGTCATCCTCTCTTCATCTTCATTCCAATCAACCAGATTGGCAACCCACCACCATCGTTTCACTTCTTGTCCTTTTGTTCCAAGATTTATTCCTTTGATGACGGCAAAATTCCCGAATGCAATGTCGCCTTCTGAAAATGTCCAAATCCTCTTCGCCTTGTTGGCAGATGTTTTTCCAAACGGCGAACTGCTGACAAGTTCACTTACCGCATTTTTGAACTCGACGACAAGCGCATGAGCGGGATTACGCGTCGGGTTATTATTTTCAAAATGGAATTCCCAGTTCGAAACCGTTTCTTTTCTCTTCTCCGCTTTCTTCGCTGTCAGATTTTCAGGTATGAACGAACGGAATTTCTCACTGTTCCCGACATACGCTTGAACTTCGATACGCGAATCTCCCTCGCCGTTATGGAGAAACTCGATTGTTCCCTGCCTCGCTCCGTAAATTTTTCTTGAGGGATTGTAGTAGACCGTAAACACTCGTGATTCTCCAGCCGCGATGGAAGCGGAGAGCGGGCTAATGGTGATATCCGGATCGGAAATCTGTACGCCGGAGATTTCCAAAATTTCCGCGCCGATATTTGTCACCCGTACCGTGTCAAATGTTCTGCCGCCGCGACTGACCGTTCCAAAATTAAGCCGTTTAGGTGGGATAAATGCAGCCGGTTCTGTTGCATAGAGTTTCCGCTCGAACGTGCTTCGTCCGAACGTTCCGGCAAAGACATAAAAATTTCCGTCATGATATGATATATCAATATCTAAGATTCGAACCGCTTCCGGCATCCCCGTATTCCAACGATACCAACTTGCGCCCGCATCATCCGAAGCAAACGCTCCCTTATCCGTCCCGACAATGAGATGGTCGGTATCAAGCGGGTCTTCGAGAATGTCGTTCACCGGAAGATAATCCGGTAAATTACTGCTGATATCTGTCCACGTCTGACCTTTGTTCGTCGTCTTCCAGACCTGCCTGAAGGGGGAATTCGCCAAAACGTAGGCAGTTGCCGATACTTCAATGGATGTGCGCACTTTTTTAATCGTCGAATTCGGCAAACCGATACCAATATCTAAACGCGACCATTTTTTCGACGATGAATCGTACGCAAGTCCGGAAAGCCGGTCGTTAGCGCTGCCATCCAACTTGGCGCCTTTGTTCGGAACGTAAATAAAATTGTCCCCGTAATTCACGTCAAAGTGACCTGCAACGCCATAAGAATTTGTCCCTAACACCATCGTCCAGTTATTTCCCCGGTCTGTGCTCATATAAATATAATGCCCGGCATTAGTAAAAATTTTCGACCCGGAAGTTTTCGAAGGAACGATGTACGTTCCCCAAAAATCCTGCTTCCGATGATTCGTGTCTATTCCATAATTGATTCCAGCCCACGACGTTCCTTGGTTATCCGATCGGACACGCCAGTAAGGATCAGAATAATTCAGAACATGATAGATAATCGAAGCGGATGCAGGATTAAAGGCAACATCAATTCCGTCGCCTTGCTTCCGGTAAATCCAATCATCGGGAAAATCAGGATTACTGCCGATGATACCGTTATCCTGCGCTCCACCGTATCGTACTTTTCCTCCGAATGTTTCTATCGCAACATTATAAAATTGAGTAATCGGCAGCAACCTATTAACGTTGGAATTCCATGTAACGCCTTCATCCGAGGTTGTGAAGAATCCACCATCATTACCGACAACAAATGTGTTAGCGTCTTTGTAGAACAAAGCATGATTATCCGGATGCACAATCCACTGCCCGGTGTTCGTTACGCCAACCTGATTCCACGATGAACCGCCGTTCGAAGATCGTAACAGCCATACACCGCCTAACCAAACGATATTTGCATTGGTCGGGTGAATTGCAACAACGTTATTATACCGTTGTTGTGCCAGATAATTCTTTTTTCCGTTTGTCAGCGCTGATGGTGGTGGTGTAATGTTTGTCCAATTGCCGCCTGCGTTAGTGGTTTTGTAAACACCCATAACCGAATCTCTGAATTTATCCCCGATTTGGACATACGCTGTTGAAGGTGAACTTTTCGAAATTGCTACAGAAATTCTTCCTACTGCTACATGCTGAGAAGTGGGCTCCTCTCCAATGGGAACGTCCGAAACAGGCAAGTCAGTCACAATGCTCCAGTTCAGACCAAAGTTGGTAGATTTTGATACTCTGTCCCCGGGCGTGCCCATTAACATAAATGTTCCACTTGGATTAGTTGCTACGTCGCTGATGCTTGCATAACCGACTTGTTTCCATGTATCGCCTTTGTCCGATGTTCGATATAATCCTTCGTTACATGCAACAAATACAATATTGTTGTCCCACGGTGCAACTAAAATTTTTGAAACGCGTTTCGGCGTATCATCCATATTATCAATCACTAATGGTTCCCAGCTCGCACCACCATTTGTTGAACGATACACACCGGTTCCCGGGAATCCCTGATACTCTCCGGTGCCGAGATAAATTCTGTCAGCATCCGACGGGTCAACCGCGACTGCGCCAATGGAAAGCGACGGAAGTTTTTCTGTCAACGGGACAAAGACAAATGCCGCCTGCGCCCAGAGTCCGCCTTCTGCCGTTCCCACATAATATCCTGTTGAAGGATGATAATCAATCGTTGTAATTCTTCCGGAATAATACACAGGCGGGTCCATATACTCGTTACGCACTCCCCACGGACCCTTTTGCACCCACGGCGAGTGAGACATCGCCAGCCGGGAAGATTTTCCTTTTTTACCGATGCGTTGGTCTTCGGTGGGCATCGTCTGAATCTGTTGAGCGGCTTGCTTTTGCAATCCCGGTTCATATTCCTTGTACGGCGCGTACCAGTCCTCAAAATATTTTTTGAAGACGTCGGCTCTACCGTTGTATCCTTCTTTCTTTTGGAGAGATGACGGCTGAACATTCTCCGGGGTGTTGCTGTCGAAAAGTATTTGCATCAAGCCGAACGAAAAAAATAAGATGACCGGAAGAGCAAACACCAACAATCGTGGTGATTTTGTAAATGTGGTTTTCATAAAACCTTTTCTATGTATTATTGATAAAAGAGCAATCGAAAAAATTCGATGATTGAATTATACGATACAAATGTACCCAAAATGAAGCATTGAAAAACCTACCCGTTTCGGTAGTTCGTCTCAATGAAATATTGAAAGATTATATAAAGCGGTAGGTTGACCTACCATTGTATTGAAAGGAGGAACGCAATACGGAATGATTCGAATCGCTCAGACAAAGCGATGCCGCAGTGCTACAGCAACCGCTTCCGATTTTGAAGTAACGTGGAGTTTTCGGTAAATATTTTTGATATGAAAATGAACTGTGTTGACAGAAACAAACAACGCTTCTGCAATGACTTTGTAACTGTTTCCCTGAACAAGATGCTGTAAAATTTCCAATTCACGTTGTGAGAGGTCGAATTCGTCGCTCGATTTTCCGTGCGAGCGCTGAAACATCTCCAACACTTTTCTTGAAATTGCGGGAGACATCGCCGCACCGCCGCTATGAATTTCCCGAATTGCTTGCAGTAATTGAACGGGCGGCGTTGTCTTCAACAAATATCCGTCTGCACCGGCACAGATTGCTTCAAACACGCGCTCGTTGTTTTCATACACCGTTAGCATGAGAACTTTGATGTCGGGAAATTTTGATTTCACCAATCGAACACCGGCAATTCCCGACATTCCCGGCAAACCAATATCCATCAGCATCACATCCGGTGTGTCGCTCTCAATTCCTTCAAGGGCATCCTCACACGACGAATATTTTCCAACGCATTTAAATCCTTCGGTTCCTCCCACGAGCGCGGCTAATCCTTCGCGTACGCCGGTATCGTCTTCAACTAAAGAAATAAAAATCATTCTAACGGCTTTCTTACCATGATACAAGGTATGGAAAAACACATCGCTGTTCAACTACCCGAACGGGTAGTTCCTCGCGTACGCACGACAAGCGGCACATCGAGCCGAATCATCGTTCCTTTGTCAGGAAGCGAATCAAGTACAAATATTCCTCCGATGACCGACGTACGCTTGCGCATATTTTCAAGTCCGTGACCTTTCCGGTTTTGTGTCTCATTAATTCCTTTGCCGTTATCTTTCAGTTCGATAACAAGTCGCTTGCCTGAAAGAGAAAGTACAAATGAGATCGTTGAACACTGAGAATACTTTACAGCGTTGTGCAATGCTTCTTTCAGGATGAGAAACAATTCCTTCCTGATTTCCGGAGTCAGTTTGATTTCTTTCAACGTCGAATTACAATCCACAGAAAAACGAATCTCCGTTCCCTGAAGAAGACCTCCGACAAGTTCCTCAATCCTGTTGATGAGGTCGTTCACCGTGTCATGCCGCGGGTCAATGTACCAAACGAGTTCGCTCATTCCTCCGATGACCCGGCGAGCCATCGTTCCGATTTTCTCCAGCATTGACTCTATTTCAGCATCATGTATCCGCGTTTTAATGACTTCAGAAAAGATTGCAATCTGTGTAAGGTCAGCGCCAATATCGTCATGTAAATCCTGAGCAATTCTTCTTCGTAGGTTCTCCATCTCGATAATTCTTTGAACGCGAATTCGATACACACTATACAAAACGGAACCTACGCCAATCAACGCAATCATCATAAACCACCATCGCTGCCAGAACGGAGGAAGAATCACAAAAGAAATTGACGCGGGTTTCTCGCTCATCAGTCCGTCGGAATTGAGAGCGTGTACCTGAAAGCGATATGCTCCGGGGGCGAGACTTGCAAAGTTGACCGCGCGTTGTGTTGTTGGAGTACTCCAGTCCGTTTCAGCGCCATCAAGTTTATACTGATACTTGAGAATTTCACCGATGCCAAACCCGATACTCGAAAATTCAATCGCTATGTTATTCTCATCCGATTGTAATTCAAATCCGGATAATTCGCTTTCTCCCAACTCGGAAATGGCTTGTCGAACTCCTGCGATAGTAAGACCATCAATTGAAATGGTTGGGGCGCTGTTCGAGACCTCTTCAACCGGTTCCAACCGGGAAAGTCCCTGAAGCGTTCCGAACCACAACACATCGCTCTTGTCTCGAAAGGCAATGTTTAATGAATTGCTTCCAAGCCCATCTGCAACGGAGTAATGTTTTATTTGTCCCGTTTCGGGATTAAGCCGGTCTACACCCTTACCTGTTCCGATATAAATTCTCCCCCACCTGTCTTCGGTAATACATCTTGCCTCGTTACTACTTAGACCTTCGCGGGTTGTATAGTTGATAAACACAGGCTTGGTAGCAGTAACATCATCAAGCCGTCTCACTCCGCCCAGGGAACTTGCAATCCACAAACGATTTTTGCTATCAAGAAACATTGCACGAATCAACCCTTCGGCCGCGCCGAAATGCGATGGGAAAAATTCAAACGAATCATTCCTCACACGAGCCAATGTTCCCCCGTATGAACCAATCCATAAATTTCCCGAACTATCTTCGCAAAACGCTGTCGGCGCAGAATATTCGAAACCCTCGTATGTGGGAAACCGATGAAACGTTTCTGTCTTTCGTTCCCATCGCGTCAACACACACGCGAGGTTATCAAGAGTACTAATCCAAATGTTGCTCTTGTTGTCCTCGTAAAGTCGAAATATATCATTCCCTCCCAGACCATCTGCCGTTGTATACACTTTGATTGGTGTTACAGTTGCAAGTTGTTCTACCGTTTCAACTTTTGGATATCGAACTACACCCTGTGCTGTCTGAATCCACCATTCCCCGTTTCTATCCTGAAGGTGTGTCTGATACCAACCCCATCCAAGGTTTTGAATTGTTTTCGGCAGATTAATTTTCGTTGCCTGGAATTGCATCCCATTAAATTTGTTGACATAACTCGCCAGACCGCTAAGTACACATAATTCTTTGTACTGATTTTCAAAGATTGCACCGATGCGTTCAGAACTAAGCCCGTCTGAAAGATAATATGTTGTAAATCCATTCAAGGCGAGTTTCATCGCGCCGCCACTTTCCGTCCCGAGCCAGAGATTACCCGCATTGTCCTCTGTAATTGCCGAGACCCCGTTATCACTAAGTCCGTTTGCTTTAGTATATGTTTTAACAACTATCGGTTTCTCTTCCCGGTACTCAATCGTACTGAGCCCGCCCGTGGTCCCAACCAATAAGATATTTCGTTTAGAAAAATAGAGCGTGTTGATCCAGCTATTCTGCAATCCATCTTTCGTGGTAAATACTTTCCGCACCTGAAACCGGGCCGCTTTCTTATCGAACGACAGATAACATGCCCCCGCCGGAGTTCCGACCCAAATATTATTTCGGTCGTCTTGTGTTATTATTTTGATGCCATTCGTAGGAAGCCCGTCTTCCATAGAATACAGTTCGATGTGTCCGTTGCTCTGGCGGCAATACAATCCATCTTCGGTAGCAACCCACAGGTTTCCCTTCTTATCAAAGAATACAGCAAGTACATTGTTCGATTTTTCCGAACGAATTTGATTTCCGAAGTCAATCCGTTGTGCTACATAATTACCCCGTAGAAGTTCATATTGATAAAGTCCGTCTGTGGTAGCACACCACATTCTTCTTGCGTTATCTTCAATAACCGCATTGACTCCAAGTGCGGGTTTGTTCTTGTTCAGATAATGAACGGAAAAAAATTGAATCGAATCTCCAGTCCCGGAAATTCCTTTTGGAAAGAATTCACACAAACCGCCTGCCGTTGCAACCCAGTATTTTCCGTCACGGCTTTCTAACATATCGGAAATAAATCGGTGGGGAAAACCATTTCTTCCTGTGTAATTGTAAAAAGTATAACCATCAAAACGGGAAAGTCCCTCCGAAGTACAGAACCATATACGCCCGCGAGAATCCTGAACCATCTTGACAACAAAATCACGCGCTAATCCATCGGCGGTCGTGTACACTCTTAAGGGAAGTCGTTCGGCAAACAATACTGTTGCTGCAAGAGTGAAGAAGAAAAAAAGGAGAACTGTTAACCGATAGAACATGACGTTTTAATAATGATTATCTGACGGTTTACAAAATAGTAAAGCAAAGTATAGAATTCAAAATTGCAGTAGAAGGTAATTGAAAAATCCCATGCTGAAATAAATCGAGATGGGATTTTCAAACTAAATTCAAGGTAACAACCGGATTGTATCCCGCCCTGGCGGGACTTACGCGTCCTTACATGTACAGTAGTCCCAGTACACCTGCCTTTACATCTTTATCAACAACAAAAAACCCCATCCTGAAAAAAACAAGATGGGGTTTAAACTAAATTCCTGGCAACGACCTACTCTCCCGTGCCCTTACAAGCAAAGTACCATCGGCCCTGCGGGGCTTAACTGCTCTGTTCGGAATGGGAAGAGGTGTTTCACCCGCGGCATAGTCGCCAGAAAAAATCTTAGAAGAGTCGCCCGCGAAAAGCGGGACAACTTCACAATCAAATAATTCAATCCAAAATGTTGATGCAGTTGCCTGTCAACATGAGTTCTCTTTGGGAACGGGTGGAATCTTGTGTATCAATAAAAATTATTGGTTAAGTCTCACGACCTATTAGTACCACTCGACTCAGGTATTACTACCTTTACATCTGTGGCCTATCAACGTAGTCATCTTCTACGGGTCTTAAGTGGCATAAAGCCAGGGATATCTAATCTTGGGATGGGTTTCGCACTTAGATGCTTTCAGCGCTTATCCCGACCGGACGTGGCTACCCTGCGTTTGCCACTGGCGTGACAACAGGTACACCGTAGGTCCGTTTACTCTGGTCCTCTCGTACTAGGAGCAACTTCCCTCAAATATCCTTCGCCCACATAGGATAGGGACCGAACTGTCTCACGACGTTCTGAACCCAGCTCACGTACCGCTTTAATTGGCGAACAGCCAAACCCTTGGGACCTTCTCCAGCCCCAGGATGCGATGAGCCGACATCGAGGTGCCAAACCTCGCCGTC